>NZ_JBEZBN010000101.1:0-11296 GCF_040647115.1 Streptomyces sp. NPDC044571 | reverse complement strand
TTCTCGTCGTCGTGGTGGGGGGGGGGGGGGGGGTTTGTGGGGGTGGGGGGGGGGGGGGGGGGGGCCCGCCCCCCCCCCCCCCCCCCCCCCCCCCCCGCGGGGGTCAGAGGGTGGCCGCCGCCGCCTTGATGTCCGCGGCGAAGGTCGAGACCTCCGTGTAGACGCCGGGGTAGCCGGCGCGGGCGCAGCCCTCGCCCCAGCTGACGATGCCGACCTGGATCCAGGCGTTGGTGTTGTCGCGGCGGAACATGGGGCCGCCGGAGTCGCCCTGGCAGGTGTCGACGCCGCCGCGGTCGTAGCCGGCGCAGATCTCCTCACTGGGGACGAGCTCGCTGCCGTACGCGCTCTGGCAGGCGGCGTCGGAGACGAAGGGGACGGTGGCCTTCAGGAGGTAGCGCTGCTGGCCGCCGCCTTCGCGGGCGGCGCCCCAGCCGGCGACGGTGAAGGTGCCGTTGTCGTACTCCTTCGTGTCGGCGATCTTGAGGGTGGGCAGGTTGATCGGTTTGGCGAGCTTGATCAGTGCCCAGTCCTTGCCCTGGCCGTTGTAGCCGGGGGCCCGGAGCACCTTGGTGGACTTGACCTTGATGGCGCTGGAGCTCTGGAGGTCGACGACCCCGGCGGTGGCGGTGATGGAGGTGTTGGTGCCGGAGCCGTTCACGCAGTGGGCTGCGGTAAGGACGATCTGCTGGGTGTAGAGGGCTCCCCCGCAGCCCATGGACAGGCGCACCATGAAGGGGAATTCGCCCTGCGCGGCGCGGGTGCCGCCGACGACGGGGGTCGGCGAGGCGTTCGCAGCGCCGGGCTGGAGGCTGACGGTGGCGAGGGCGACCGCCCCTGCGGCGAGGGTTCGCTTGACGATTCCGGCAAGAGTGGACACGGGCAACACACTGCCTTTCGTGGGGGGTTGGGCCGTGCGTGCCATCCGACGAAGGGGATGGATGACGAGTACATGTCACACCCGCGGAGTGCCGGGCGACATACGTGTTTTCGGACAATCTGCGGCCCGGGAGGCGGCATGACGGACAACGGCCGCCGCACCGGCCCGGTCGAGCACGGATATGCGCACCTGCCGACCGTCCGCGCCGCGATCACGGCCCTGTTCCGCCGCCTGTCCCCCGACGGGATCCGCGCGTACGGCACGAGCTTCGCCCCCGCCGACGCCGCCTTCACCGCCGAGGAGGACCTGTACCTCGGCGCGCACCGGGTGGCCTCGTCGATCGTGCGGGCGCTACGGCTGCCCGACGCCCGCATGGTGGTCGGCTTCCGGCCCCTGCAGGAGGCGGCCACCGTGGAACTGGCCGCCGGGCCGGAGTACTTCATCGAGGTCAACGACCGCTTCCGCGTCCACCGCCGGGATCTGGCGGCGGCCCTCGCGCACGAGGTCACGCACGTCCTGCTGCACCGCCTCGGCCTCGGCTTCCCGACCACCGCCGACAACGAGATCCTCACCGACACCGCCGCCGCCTACCTCGGCGTCGGCTGGCTGCTGCTCGACGCCTACCGCGAGGACGGGCTCACCCACCAGAAGCTCGGCTACCTCACCCCCGAGGAGTTCGGCTTCGTCCTCGCCAAGCGGGCCCTCCTGTTCGGCGAGGACCTGTCCGCCTGGTTCACCAGCCCCCAGGCGTACGAGGCGTACGTACGCGGCCGCGCGCTCGCCGAGCGGGACCTGCGCCGGGCGCCTCTGGCAGCCGCGGACCGGGCGCAGCGGCGCCGCTACGCCCGGGACCGCCGGGCGGGAGCCGCCGCTCCGGGGGCCCCGTACCGCTTCGAGCAGCACGGTTCCGGGCTGCGGGTGAGCTTCCCCTGCCCGGTGTGCGGGCAGCGTCTGCGGCTGCCGGCCGCCGGTCCCGTGCGCGCCCGGTGCGGCCTGTGCCGCACCGTCCTCGACTGCGACACGTAGGCGTGTCCGCGGAGGTTCGGCGAGGGAGCGGAGTGGGTAGTGATACCCCATCGCACGAGTGAAGGACCCGGTCCCGACCCCTCGCCAGGGGGCCGGGCCCGTTCCTTTTTGCGACCGCTTCGGTTTCCGGCCTCCTGCGTTTCCGCCCCGCTACGCCGCCGCCGGCTCGGCGTCCGCGGCCGCTTCGGCGGTCACGGCCGTGCGCGGCAGCGCCAGGCAGAGCGCCGCGCTCAGCAGGAATCCAGCGCTCACCCACGGCATGGCGGTGGTCAGCGCGTGGGTGGGTCCGCCGTCGGGCAGGGCGCCGAAGAAGACGCTGCCGATGACGGCCGCCCCCAGTGCACCGCCGAACTGCTGGGCGGTGGAGAAGATTCCCGAGGCGCCGCCCGCGATGTCGGCCGGGACCGCGGAGAGCACCACGTTGACCAGCGGCACGACCAGGAAGCCGAGTCCGGCGCCGGCGACGACCAGCCCGGGCACGAGCGGCCAGGCCCCGGCGTGCCCGGCGGTGGCCCCCGAGGCGGCGTACCAGATCCCGGCGAAGCCGCCCGCCATCAGCAGCGCCCCGGCGGCGAGCACCGTACGGCCGAAGCGTACGGCGAGGGAGCCGGCGGCCGGGGCGGTGAGGAAGCTTCCCGCCGAAAAGGCAATGGTGAGGACTCCGGCCTGCATCGGGGTGTAGCCCTGGCCGCCCTGGAGCCAGATCGCGAAGATCAGGAAGAACCCCTGCATGCCGACGGAGAACAGCAGTTGGACGGCGAGTCCGACCGAGAACGCGGGCAGGGTGAAGGCCCGGGCGGGCAGCAGCGGGACGGTGGTCCCCCGGCGGCGGGCTTCGATGAGGCCGAGTCCGATGACGGAGAGGACTCCTGCGCCCAGGCAGAGCCAGCCCCACAGCGGCCAGTCGTTGGCCTCGCCCTGGACCAGCGGCAGCACAACGGCGACCAGGCCGCCGGCCAGCGCGATGCTGCCGGCGATGTCGGGGCGGCCGGCTCCGCGCTCGCGGGTGACGGGGACGAGGAGGGCGCCGGCCAGGCAGGCGGCCGCCGCGACCGGCACGTTCACGAGGAAGATCGACCGCCAGCCCCAGCCGAAGAGGTCGGCGTCGGTGAGCAGGCCTCCGAGCAGCAGTCCGACGGCGGAGGCGAAGCCGGCCACCGCCCCGTACATCCCGAAGACGGCGCCCCGTTCCCTGCCGTGGAAGAGGGTGCGGAAGGAGCCGAGCACCTGGGGCATGAGCAGGGCGGCCATCATGCCCTGGACGGCGCGGGCGGTGATCAGCTGCCCGGGCGACTGGGCGATCCCGCAGCCCAGGCTGGCGAGGCCGAAGCCCGCGGTTCCGGCGAGGAAGAGGGCCTTGCGGCCGTACCGGTCGCCGAGGTGCCCGGAGACGATCAGGGTGGCGGCGAAGCCGAGGAGGTAGGCGGAGACGAGCCACTGCAGGGCGCTGGGCGAGGCGTGCAGGTCGCGGCCGATGGAGGGGATGGCGACGTTGACGATGGTGACGTCGAGCAGGTCCATCAGGGCCGCGGCCATCATGACGACGGCGGCGGCCCAGCGGCGTGGATACGGGGTCATGACGGCCTCCCGGGCCCAAGTCTTTCGTTCGGACGAACGAAAGACTTGCACGCGACACCCGTGATCGCAACTCTTTCGTTCGCCCGAACTAAATACTTGCTACGGTGGCCGCATGAGCGACGAGAAGGACCCCCGCAGGGAAGCGGTACTGGCCGAGCTCAACCGCACGGGCCGGGAGACGAGCGCGGCCACCGTGGTCTTCCACGAGGCGGCGGCGGCCAAGCAGGGCCTGAGCGCCACCGAGACGAAGACGCTGGACCTGCTGCAGCGGCGCGGCCCGCTGACGGCGAAGGAGCTGTCCGCGCACTCGGGACTGGCTCCGGCCTCGGTGACGGGCCTGGTGGACCGGCTGGAACGCAAGGGCTTCGTCCGCCGGGTCAAACACCCCACCGACAAGCGGCGGGTCCTGGTGGAGGCGCTGCCGGAGCGGCTGTCGGCGATCCAGCCGGTGTTCGAGGACTGGGCGCGCGAGGTCGCCGAGCTGTGCGAGGAGTTCACGACGGAGGAACTGGAGACCGTGATCCGCTTCCTCCGGGGCTCCAACGCCCGCCAGCTGCGGGCGGCGAGCCGCCTGACGGAGGACTGACCCCGGCCGAGCCACCCGCCGGCGGAGGACCGACCGGGCCGGGCCGCCGCCCCCCGAAGGGCCGACCCGGCCGGGCCGCCGCCTGGCGGAGGATTGGCCCCCGGCCCGGCCCGACCCCGCCCGGCCCGTGGAATGCGGCGGCCTCAGGCGCCGTACACCGGCTCCGGCGGCTGCGCCCGGGCGAGGAGTTTCGTCGCGGCCTCGCCCGCCTCGGCGGGAGTCCAGCGGGCGCCGCGGTCGGTCGTGGGTCCGGGGTGCCAGCCCTCCATCACGGTGATGCGGCCCCCCTCGGCCTCGAAGACCCGGCCCGTGACCCCGGCCGAGGCCTCGGAGCCGAGCCAGACCACCAGCGGGGAGACGTTCTCCGGGGCCATCGCGTCGAAGCCGCCCTGCCCCGGCGCGGCCATGGCCTCGGCGAAGGCCTGCTCGGTCATCCGGGTCCGGGCCGCCGGGGCGATGGCGTTGACCTGGATCCCGTACCGGCCCAGCTCGGCCGCCGCGACCAGGGTCATGCCGAGGATGCCCGCCTTGGCCGCGCTGTAGTTGCCCTGCCCGACCGAGCCCAGCAGCCCGGCCCCCGAGGAGGTGTTCACCACCCGCGCCGCCACCGGGCGGCCCGCCTTCGCCTGCGCCCGCCAGTGCGCCGCCGCGTATTTGAGCGGCAGGAAGTGCCCCTTCAGGTGGACCCGCATGACCGCGTCCCAGTCGGCCTCCTCCAGGTTCACGAGCATCCGGTCCCGCAGGAAGCCCGCGTTGTTGACGAGCGTGTCCAGCCGCCCGAACGCGGTGAGGGCGCAGTCGACGAGCGAGGCCGCACCTTCGGTGCTCGCGATGTCCCCGCCGTGCGCCACCGCCTCCCCGCCCAGCGCCTCGATCTCCGCGACGACCTGCCCCGCCGGACTGTCGGGGCCGGGCAGCCCGTCCAGGCCGACGCCGAGGTCGTTGACGACGACCCGCGCCCCTTCGGCCGCGAAGGCCAGGGCGTGTGCCCGCCCCAGCCCCCGTCCGGCACCCGTCACGATCACGACCCGGCCTTCGGCCATCCCCATCTCACGCCTCCTTGTTGACAGTTGCCGCTTCCAGGAACGCCGGGCGCTCCCCGCCCCCGTGCACCAGCAGGCCGGCCCCACTGACATACCCCGCCCGGTCGGAGGCGAGGAAGACCGCCGCCGCCCCGACGTCCGCCGGCTCCGCCAGCCGGCCCAGCGGAACCGTGGCGCCCACCGCCGCGATCCCCGCGTCGTCGCCGTAGTGCAGGTGGGCCAGCTCGGTCCGCACCATGCCGAGGAGCAGCGAGTTCACCCGGACCTCGGGCGCCCATTCCACGGCCATGGACCGGGCGAGGTGCTCCAGGCCCGCCTTCGCCGCCCCGTAGGCGGCGGTCCCGGGCGAGGGCCGGGTGCCGCTGACGCTGCCGATCATCACCACGGAGCCGTGCGCCCTGCGCAGCAGCCCGTACGCCGCCAGGGAGGCGGTCATCGGGGCAAGCAGGTTCAGTTCGACGACGCGTGCGTGCCGCTGGGCCTCTCCTTCTCCGAGCAGCCGGTACGGGGTGCCGCCCGCGTTGTTGACCAGGCAGTCCAGGTGCCCGTACCGGTGCGCGACCAGGTCGAAGAACGCGTGTACGGCGGCCTGGTCGCGCAGGTCCAGCGGCAGGTACGCGGCTTCGCGGCCGCCCTCGGTGACCGGTTCGTGCGGCGGCCGGCGGGCGCAGACGACGACCTCGGCGCCTGCCGCGAGGAACGACCGGGCGATGCCGGCGCCTACTCCGCGGGTTCCGCCGGTGATGACGACGACCCTCCCGTCGAGCTCCATGGGCTGCTACCTTCCTCGCCTAACAAATGTTTGGTGGAAAGGTAGCTGATCCGCTCATGGGTGTCTCCACCTCAAGCCCCGGCAAGGGCATCGCCCTCGTCACGGTCGACTTCCCACCCGTCAACGCGCTGCCCGTGCAGGGCTGGTACGAACTCGCCGACGCCCTGCGCGCGGCCGGACGCGACCCGGAGAACCGGTGTGTCGTCCTCGCCGCCGAGGGCCGCGGCTTCAACGCCGGTGTCGACATCAAGGAGATGCAGCGCGATCCCGGCCACGCCTCGCTCATCGGCGCCAACGGGGGCTGCGCCGAGGCGTTCGCGGCGGTGTACGAGTGCGAGGTGCCGGTCGTGGCGGCCGTGCAGGGGTTCTGCCTGGGCGGGGGCATCGGGCTCGTCGGCAACGCCGATGCCATCGTCGCCTCGGAGGACGCCTCCTTCGGGCTGCCCGAGCTGGACCGGGGCGCGCTGGGCGCCGCCACCCACCTGGCCCGGCTCGTCCCCCAGCATCTGATGCGCGCCCTCTACTACACCTCGCGTACCGCCACGGCCGCCGAACTGCACGCGCACGGCTCGGTGTGGCGGGTGGTGGCGCGCGAGGAGCTGCGGTCGGCGGCCCTCGAACTGGCCGCGGAGATCGCCCGCAAGGACGGCTACCTGATCCGGCTGGCGAAGGCGGCCATCAACGGCATCGACCCGGTCGACGTACGGCGCAGTTACCGCTTCGAGCAGGGCTTCACTTTCGAGGCCAATCTGAGCGGGGTGGCCGACCGGGTCCGCGACACCTTCGGGAAGGAGCGGGACGCGTGAGCGACAAGACGATGACACCCGAGGACGTGGTCGGGCAGCTGCGCAGCGGGATGACCCTGGGCATCGGCGGCTGGGGTTCGCGGCGCAAACCGATGGCCCTGATCAGAGCGCTGCTCCGGTCCGAGATCAGCGATCTCACCGTGGTTTCGTACGGCGGGCCCGACGTGGGCCTGCTCGCCGCCGCGGGGCGGATCCGGCGGCTGGTCGCGCCCTTCGCCACCCTGGACTCGATCCCCCTGGAGCCGCACTTCCGGGCCGCCCGCGAACGCGGGGCCTTCGCCCTCACCGAGCTGGACGAGGCCATGTTCATGTGGGGCCTGCACGCGGCCGCCAACCGGTTGCCCTTCCTCCCGGTCCGCGCCGGCCTCGGCTCCGACGTCATGCGCGTCAACCCGGAGCTGCGGACCGTCACCTCCCCCTACGCCGACGGCGAGGAGCTCGTCGCGGTCCCCGCCCTGCGCATGGACGCGGCCCTGGTCCACCTCAACCGCGCCGACCGCCTCGGCAACGCCCAGTACCTGGGCCCGGACCCCTACTTCGACGACTTGTTCTGCGAGGCCGCCGACGCCGCGTACGTCTCCTGCGAGCAGCTCGTGGAGAGCGCCGACCTCACCAAGGCGGGGCCCCCGCAGTCCCTGCTCGTCAGCCGCCACAGCGTCACCGGTGTCGTGGAGGCCCCGAACGGCGGGCACTTCACCTCCTGCGTCCCCGACTACGACCGGGACGAGGCCTTCCAGAAGCTGTACGCGTCCACCCCCTGGCCCGAGTTCGCCGCCCGCTTCCTCGCCGGGCCGGACGAGCACGCCTACCAGTCGGCCGTCCAGGCCTGGCACGAGGAGCAGCAGCGGTGACCCGTACCCCCACGCGCGCCGAATACTGTGTGATCGCCTGCGCCGAGGCATGGCGCGGCAACGGCGAGGTCCTCGCCAGCCCCATGGGGCTGATCCCCTCCTTCGGGGCGCGGCTCGCTAAGCGGACCTTCTCCCACGACCTCCTGCTCACCGACGGGGAGGCGATGCTGGTCGCCCTCGACGGCACGGTCGAAGGCTGGCTCCCGTACCGCCGCCACCTCACCATGGTCACCGGCGGCCGGCGGCACGTGATGATGGGTGCGAGCCAGATCGACCGGTTCGGCAACCAGAACATCTCCTGCATCGGCGACTGGGAGCGGCCGGCCCGCCAGCTGCTGGGGGTGCGCGGCGCCCCGGTCAACACGCTGAACAATCCGGTGAGTTACTGGATCCCCCGGCATTCGCCGCGCGTGTTCGTCGAGCGGGTCGACATGGTCAGCGGCGTGGGCCACGACCGGGCGGAGGCGGCCGGGGCGACCCGCTTCCATCGGCTCCCCCGGGTGGTCAGCGATCTCGGGGTCTTCGACTTCGCCACGCCCGACCGCTCGATGCGCCTGGCCTCGCTCCATCCGGGCGTCACCGTCGAGGAGGTGCGCTCGGCCACCGGGTTCGACCTGGCCGTCGCCGAGGAGGTCCCGTACACGCGGGAGCCGACCGGCGAGGAGCTGCGGCTGATCCGCGAGGTCATCGACCCCCGGGGGCTGCGCGAGCGGGAAGTGCGGGCCTGAGGCGATGGAGACGGCATTCACCCGTCTTGTCGGGGTCGCCCATCCGCTCGTGCAGACGGGCATGGGCTGGGTGGCGGGGCCGCGGCTGGTGTCGGCCACCGCGAACGCCGGGGCCCTGGGCATCCTGGCGTCCGCGACGATGACCCTGGACCAGCTGCGGACGGCGGTCCGGGAGGTCAAGTCCCGTACGCAGGCGCCCTTCGGGGTCAATCTGCGGGCGGACGCCGGGGACGCCGCCGAACGCGCGCAGCTGATCGTCGACGAGGGCGTACGGGTCGCCTCCTTCGCGCTCGCGCCGTCCAAGGAGCTGATCGGCCGCCTCAAGCACGCGGGCGTGGTCGTGATCCCGTCGATCGGGGCCCGCCGGCATGCCGAGAAGGTCGCGGCCTGGGGCGCCGACGCGGTGATCGTGCAGGGCGGCGAGGGCGGCGGGCACACCGGGGACGTGGCCACGACGGTGCTGCTGCCGCAGGTCGTCGACGCCGTGGACATCCCGGTCGTCGCGGCCGGTGGCTTCCGGGACGGGCGCGGACTGGTGGCCGCGCTGGCGTACGGGGCTGCGGGCATCGCCATGGGCACCCGTTTCCTGCTGACCTCCGATTCGACCGTCCCGGATGCCGTCAAGGCCCGCTACCTGGCCGCCGGCGTCAAGGACGTCACCGTGACGAGGGCCGTCGACGGGCTGCCGCACCGGATGCTGCGCAGCGAGTTCGTCGACTCCCTGGAGCGGGCGGGCCGCACCACGGCCCTGCTGCGGGCGGTGCGGCACGCGGCGGGCTTCCGGAAGCTGTCCGGTCTGTCCTGGCGGCAGATGGTGCGGGACGGCCTCGCGATGAAACACGGCAAGGACCTGTCCTGGAGCCAGGTCCTGCTGGCCGCCAACACCCCCATGCTCCTGAAGGCGTCCATGGTCGAGGGCCGTACGGACCTCGGTGTCATGGCATCGGGCCAGGTCGCGGGCGTGATCGAGGACCTGCCGTCCTGTGCGGAACTCGTCGCCCGCGTCATGGCCGAAGCGCACAGCGCGCTGGACCACCTGCACTCGTTCGCCGCCCTGCCACCGGCAGGGTGATCCCCCTTCTCCTCCACGGGAGTCGCCACAGATGAGCCGGATGCAGAACCCGGACCTGCTCATCCCGCTCCAGGAGGTCCGCCAGGACTACTGGACGCGGCGACCACCCGGGGACAACCGATGGCCGTCCCGGCGCGGGCGCGGGTCAGACCGCCCGACGGCGGCCCTGGCCCGCGGAGCCGACCCGGCTGCGCGCGGAGGCCGCGGCGGCGCCCCCGGAGGCGCCGCCTCCGGTGCGCCGGCCCTGGCCTGCGGAGCCGTTGGTCACGCCGCCGCCCTGGCCGCGACGGGCCTGGCCCGAGCCGGAGGGGGCCGCGCTCTGCCCGGACGCGCCCCCGCCGGAGCGGCGGCCGCGGCCGCCGGCCGCCGGAGCGCCGCCCGCGGCGGAGCCGTTGCGGGCCCCTCCCGACCGGCGGCGCGCGCCGGAACCGGAGCCGGAGCCCGCCTTGGGCTGCGCGGGCTGCGGCACCTCCAGCACCACCGGGATGCCGGACGGCGCCTTGGCGCCGGTCAGCCGGGCCAGTTCCTCGTCGGAGGACTTGATCTGCGCGGTGCGCGGGGAGATCCCGGCGTCCGACATCAGCCGGGTCATGTCCCGCTTCTGGTCGGGCAGGACGAGGGTGACCACGCTGCCGGACTCGCCCGCGCGGGCGGTACGGCCGCCGCGGTGCAGGTAGTCCTTGTGGTCGGCGGGCGGGTCCACGTTCACGACGAGGTCCAGGTCGTCGATGTGGATGCCGCGCGCCGCCACGTTGGTGGCGACCAGCGCGGTGACCTCGCCCGTCTTGAACCAGTCCAGCGTCCGGTTGCGCTGCGGCTGCGAGCGCCCGCCGTGCAGGCCGGAGGCCCGTACGCCATCCGCCAGGAGCTTCTTGACCATGCGGTCGACACCGCGCTTGGTGTCCACGAACATGATCACCCGGCCGTCGCGGGCGGCTATACGCGTGGCGACGGCCTTCTTGTCGGTCTCGTCCATGACGTACAGGACGTGGTGCTCCATGGTGGTGACCGCACCGGCGGACGGGTCCACGGAGTGGCCGACCGGGTCGGTCAGGAACATCTTGACGAGCTTGTCGATGTTCTTGTCGAGGGTCGCCGAGAACAGCATCCGCTGACCGTCCGGCTCGACCTGCTTGAGCAGGGCGGTGACCTGCGGCATGAAGCCCATGTCGGTCATCTGGTCGGCCTCGTCGAGGACCGTGATGGAGACCTGGTCGAGGACGGCGTCCCCGCGGTCGATGAGGTCCTTGAGGCGGCCGGGGGTGGCGACGAGCACCTCGGCACCGCGGCGCAGCGCGCCGGACTGCCGGTTGATCGACATGCCGCCGACGACGGTCGCGATGCGCAGGTTGACGGCGGTGGCGTACGGGGCCAGCGCGTCGGTCACCTGCTGCGCGAGCTCGCGGGTCGGTACGAGGACCAGCGCGAGCGGCGCCTTCGGCTGGGCGCGGCGGCCCGCGGTACGGGCCAGCAGGGCCAGACCGAAGGCCAGCGTCTTGCCGGAGCCGGTGCGGCCGCGGCCGAGCAGGTCGCGGCCGGCGAGGGAGTTCGGCAGGGTCGCGGCCTGGATGGGGAACGGCTCGGTGACACCCTGGGCGGCGAGGGTCTTCAGCAGCGCCTCGGGCATGTCCATGTCCTCGAACGCGGCGACCGGCGGCAGTGCCGGGGCCAGCGGTTCGGGCATGGTGAATTCCTGGGGCCGGGCGACGGGGGCGGACTTCTGCCGTCCCGCGCCAGCCTTCGGACGTCCCTGGGCCGCTCCTCGGCCCCGGGTGGGGCGGCGGCTGGGGCGTGCGGAGCTGGAGCTGGTCATGCGAGAAAGTCCTCCTGAAACCGGCAGGTACAACTGGTACAGCGAATACAACGGGTGGTACGGGGGTGACGGGAAACCGTCGGAAACAGCAGACAAGCCGGGGTGCGGCACACCACGGGGCGAAGGCCCCCGGGTTAACGCGGA
>NZ_JBEZBN010000100.1:0-11676 GCF_040647115.1 Streptomyces sp. NPDC044571 | reverse complement strand
TGCTGTCCGTCAGTTGTACGCGCCGCACCCGCGGCACCGGGCAGCGATCGCCGAGTCCCCGTCAGGCGCGAGCCTGGGGAGCCGGGGACCCACATACAGCCGCTGGATGATCGTCCCGGTCGCCAGGGCGCCGCCCGCGCACATGGTGATCAGCGCGAACTCCTTGTCGCGGCGCTCCAGCTCGTGCAGTGCGGTGGTGATCAGCCGGGCGCCGGTCGCCCCGACCGGGTGGCCCAGGGCGATGCCGCCGCCGTTGACGTTGACCTTGTCCAGGTGCTGTTCGAAGACCTGGGCCCAGCTGAGGACCACGGAGGCGAAGGCCTCGTTGATCTCGACGAGGTCGATGTCCTTGAGGGACATGCCGGCCTTGCCGAGCACGGCCCGTGTCGCGTCGATCGGACCGTCGAGGTGGTAGTGCGGGTCGGCGCCGACCAGCGTCTGGGCGACGATGCGGGCGCGCGGCTTGAGCTTGAGCGCGCGGGCCATCTTGCGGGAGGCCCACATCACGGCCGCGGCCCCGTCCGATATCTGCGAGGAGTTCCCCGCGGTGTGCACGGCGGTCGGCATGACCGGCTTGAGCCGGGACAGCGCCTCCATGCTGGTGTCCCGCAGCCCCTCGTCACGGTCGACCAGCCGCCACATGCCCTGCCCGGCGGCCTGTTCCTCCTCCGTCGTCGGGACCTGGACGGCGAAGGTCTCCCGCTTGAACCGCTCCTCGGCCCAGGCGGTGGCGGCCCGCTCCTGGGACAGCAGGCCGAGCCGGTCGACGTCCTCGCGGGTCAGGCCGCGGTGGCGGGCGATGCGCTCCGCGGCCTCGAACTGGTTGGGGAGGTCGACGTTCCACTCGTCCGGGAACGGCTTGCCCGGGCCGTGCTTGGAGCCGGAGCCGAGCGGGACGCGGCTCATCGCCTCGACGCCGCAGGCGATGCCGATGTCCATGACCCCGCCGGAGATCATGTTGGCGACCATGTGGTTGGCCTGCTGGGAGCTGCCGCACTGGCAGTCCACGGTGGTGGCGGCGGTCTCGTAGGGCAGGCCCATCGCGAGCCAGGCGTTGCGGGCGGGGTTCATCGACTGTTCGCCGGCGTGGGTGACGGTGCCGCCGACGATCTGCTCGACGCAGTCGGGCTGGATTCCGGTCCGGGCGAGGAGCTCGCGGTAGGTCTCGCCGAGCAGGTAGGCGGGATGGAGGTTGGCGAGCGCGCCTCCGCGCTTGCCGATGGGGGTGCGTACGGCTTCGACGATGACGGGTTCCGCGGCCATGAGCTCGTCCTCTCCCTGCACTGCGCCGGCGCGGCGGGCCGTCCCGGCGCCCCGCCTCGAACTAGTACGCGTTCTAGTTCTCCTCGCAGTCTTATGACCCGGAGGCCCGGCACGCAAGGGTCTTGCACGCGGCTTACACGGATTCCACACGCAACAGTTGACGCGAGGACCCTTGTCACTTCCAGAACTCGTTACTACCTTCGAGCCAATCTCCTGATGGGCCGTCAGACTTTGGAGTCGCCCGATGCCCTGTCCCGCGCTGCCCGAAGGCTTCGACGCCACCGATCCCGACCTCCTCCAGGACCGCGTCCCCTTCCCCGAGTTCGCACAGCTGCGGCAGACCGCCCCCGTGTGGTGGTGCCCGCAACGGCGGGGCGTCACCGGCTTCGACGACGAGGGCTACTGGACGGTCACCCGGCACGCGGACGTCAAGTACGTCTCCACGCACCCGGAGTTGTTCTCCTCCACCACCAACACGGCCATCATCCGCTTCAACGAGCACATCCAGCGCGAACAGATAGATGCCCAGCGCCTGATCATGCTGAACATGGACCCGCCGGAGCACACCCGCGTACGCCAGATCGTGCAGCGCGGATTCACCCCCCGGGCCATCCGCGGCCTGGAGCAGGCCCTGCGGGACCGGGCCCGGCAGATCGTCCGGGAGGCGGCTGCCGCCGCGGGCGACGGCAGCTTCGACTTCGTCACGCAGGTGGCGTGCGAGCTCCCGCTGCAGGCCATCGCCGAACTGATCGGCGTACCCCAGGAGGACCGGCTCCGCATCTTCGACTGGTCGAACAAGATGATCGCCTACGACGACCCCGAGTACGCGATCACCGAGGAGGTCGGCTCCAACGCGGCGATGGAGCTCATCGGCTACGCGATGAACCTGTCGGCGGCGCGCAAGGAGTGCCCCGCCAAGGACATCGTCACGCAGCTGGTGGCGGCCGAGGGCCAGGGCAACCTGGGGTCCGACGAGTTCGGCTTCTTCGTCCTGCTGCTGGCCGTCGCGGGCAACGAGACCACCCGCAACGCCATCAGCCACGGCATGCACGCCTTCCTGACCCACCCCGACCAGTGGGAGCTCTACAAGGCGACCCGCCCCGCCACGGCCGCCGAGGAGATCGTCCGCTGGGCGACCCCGGTGGTGTCCTTCCAGCGCACCGCCACCCAGGACACCGAGCTGGGCGGCCGGAAGATCAAGGCCGGCGACCGGGTGGGACTGTTCTACTCCTCCGCCAACCACGACCCCGAGGTCTTCGAGAACCCGGACGTCTTCGACATCACCCGAGACCCCAACCCGCACCTGGGCTTCGGCGGCGGCGGACCGCACTTCTGCCTCGGCAAGTCCCTGGCCATCATGGAGATCGACCTGATCTTCAACGCCCTCGCCGACGCCCTGCCCGACCTGCGGCTGGCCGGCGAGGAACCGCGCCGGCTGCGCGCGGCCTGGCTGAACGGCATCAAGGAGCTCCGGGTCAGCCACGGTTGAGCGGGTGAGCGCGACCGCGACCGCGACCGTGGCCGTACCGGTTCCAGGACGGCAGGGGCTGCTCCCTCTCCCACGCCCCCGGCCCCTGCCGTCCCCTGGAGTGCGCCGCCGCAGTCCCCGGCGGGCGCTCCGGAGGAGTCCGCGCCTGCGGATCCCCTGCGGGACGGTGGGCGTCGTATGCCGGATCGTTGGCGTCCGGAGCATTGTCCTGAGGCCTGTGGGGCGTCACACTGCGCGGATGAACCTTCACGCTGCCGAAGCCGACACCGCGGACCGGGTGGATGCCCGCTGGCAGCGGCTGCCCACGACGTGGCGGCTGATCCTGGAACGCGGCGGGCCGGATCCGCTCAGCCGCGGGGTCATCGAGCTCATAGAGGCCGCTTCCGCTCAGCCGCAGCTGCGCCGGCTGTACCCGTTCACCCGCCAGTGGACCCTGTGGTTCAGCTCCCGCACCCGCCACCCCTTCGAGGTGGAGGCGCCGGCCGCCGAGCCGACGCCCGACGGCCGCTTCCGCGTCCGCAGCCCCAGCCTGAACACCGTGATCGCCGAGGCCGACACCGCGGAGGCCGCCATCGCGCTCGTCGTGGACCGGCTCACCGCGGGCGGCACGGCAGCCCCCTGACGGCCCGCTCCCCGACCCCGACCACCCCGAGTGGCGGGGGCGCCGCCGACGGCGGATCCTGACAGGACGCGGCGATCCACCGAAGGGGTGCCGGGGCAGGCGTACGGCCGGGGCAGGCGTACGGCCCGCCCCGGCACCCCTTCGCGGTACGCGTGCGCCGTGGCCGTGGTCAGGCCCGGCTGCGGGTGGCGGCGGCGCCCACCCGTTCGGGCTCGCGCGGCTTGGGCACGGCGGCCCCGGCGGCCGCCTGGACGGCGCCGCGCGGCCCCGACAGTACGTAGACCAGCCCGAACCCGGCGCTGACCACGACCGCGCCCCCGACCGCGTCGAGCACCCAGTGGTTGGCGGTGGCGACGATCGCGCACACCGTGATCAGCGGGTGCAGCGCGCCCAGCAGCTTCTGCCACGCCTTCGGCGCCAGCACCACGATCACGATCCCGCACCACAGCGACCAGCCGAAGTGCAGCGAGGGCATCGCCGCGTACTGGTTCGAGATCGCGGTCATCGCCCCGTACTGCGGGTGGGCCAGGTCCTGCGGCCCGTGCACGGTGTCGATGAAGCCGAGGCCGGGCATCAGGCGGGGCGGCGCCAGCGGGTAGAGCCAGAAGCCGACGAGCGCGAGCAGCGTGGCCAGGCCCAGGGAAGCGCGCGCCCAGCGGTAGTCGCCGGGGCGGCGCCAGTACAGCACGGCCAGGATCGTCAGCGGCACCACGAAGTGGAACGACGTGTAGTAGAAGTTGAAGAACTTCTCCAGCCAGGGCGTGTTCACCACGGCCTGGTTGACGGCGTGCTCGATGTCGATGCCCAGCGCCCGCTCGATGCCGTGGATCTGGCTGCCGTTGCCTTCGGCGAGGCTGCGGCTGGTGGGTGCGGCGGCCCGGATGTGCGAGTACATCGAGTACCCGACCCGTATCAGCAGCAGTTCCAGCAGCAGGTTGGGACGCGACAGCACGCGCCGCCAGAACGGCATCAGCGGCACCCGCGACCAGCGCGCGGCGGCGGGCCGCCCGTACGCCGTCGGGACCGGCTCGCGCCAGTACGGCGAGGACCTCGGCAGGAACGGCACGGCGCAGGCCGCCGCCAGAGCGGCGAGCAGCAGGACGTTGTCGCGTACGGGGGCCAGCGCGGCCAGGTTGGGCAGCAGCACATCGCTGGGCAGCGTCATGGCGAGCACCACGGCCACCGGCCACACGGGCCGGTCCGCCGCACGCCTGCCGACCTTGCCGGCCACCGCCAGCAGCACCCACAGCAGCTGGTGGCGCCAGCCGGTCGGCGCCACCGCGACGGCCACGCAGCCGGTGATCGCGACGGCGAGCAGCAGCTGCCCGTCCCGGGCGTAGCGCACCGCGCGGCGCAGGCCCAGCCAGGCGATCCCGGCCGCGAGCACCACGTACAGCAGGACCTCGACGGGCCCGGAGAGGCCGAAGCGCAGCAGCGCGCCGTGCACGGACTGGTTGGCGAGGCCGCCGGGGGCACCGCCGAGGCCGGTGCCGGCCAGGTGGTGCACCCAGTACGTCCAGGAGTCGCGGGGCAGCGCCGCCCAGGACAGGGCGGTGGCCGCGGCGAAGGTGACGGCGGCGGCGCGGGCGGTGGGCCGACGGCCGGTCAGCCAGAGCAGCGGCGCGAAGAGCAGCAGGGCCGGCTGGAGCGCGGCGGCGAAGCCGAGGAGGAAGCCGGACGCGCGCTCGCCGGGCACCCGGAAGACCGCCAGCAGCACCAGCAGCACGGGCAGCACGGCGGTCTGGCCGGGCGAGGCCGCCTCCCGCACGGGCAGCGAGACCATCATCAGGCCCACCAGCACGGGCGCGGCCAGCAGCGCGGTGCGCCGCGGCACGGGGTCGGGCAGGCCCCGGGCGGCGACGAGCCCGACGGCGGCGACGAACAGCAGCGTCACACAGGTCCAGGCAACCTCCAGCGAGGGTGCCGCGAGACCGAGGAACGGCTTGAGCACCAGGCCCGCGAAGGGCGTCCCGGTGAACTGGCCGGCGTCGTAGAGCGACCCGGGCAGGGCACCGGGAAGGTGGAAGCCGCTGAGCCACTCTCCCGGTGGCACGCGCAGTACGACGGCGGCCTGTCTGACGGCGAGGACGCCGGCCAGCGCCCACAGCAGCAGGCGCGCCGCCCCCAGTCTCCCGCTGTCACCGCCTATGACCCCGGCATGTCCGTTCGCACCACCGTGCTCTGCCGCGTTAGCCACGCCTCGCCGGCCTCCCGCCCTGTTGAACGCAACCCTGACTTAGCCTGGCTGCCGCGCTTCATGCACCACTTCATTACCTGGGAGGACGATATCCCCCGCGGGATCCCTAGGATGGCGGGCATGAGCATCGTGAAGATCAACGCGCTGACCGTTCCCGCCGAGCAGCGGGAAGTGCTGGAGCAGCGCTTCGCCTCGCGGGCGGGCGCGGTGGAGAGCTCGGACGGATTCGAGTGGTTCGAGCTGCTGCGGCCGGTGGAGGGCACGGACCAGTACCTCGTCTACACGCGGTGGCGGTCCGAGGAGGACTTCCAGGCGTGGATGGAGGGCCCGATGAAGGCGGCCCACCAGGGTGGCGGCTCGGGGGAGGGTGGGCGGCCGAAGCCTGCGGCCTCGGGGTCGTCGGTGTGGTCCTTCGAGGTCGTGCAGCAGGCGGCGCCGAAGCCGAAGGCCTGAGCCCCGGGCGGTGCGGGGAGTAGACGTACGTCGGGTCGGCCGGGCGGGGCGGCCGACCGGGGGGCGACCTGGGCGGTCGACCAGAGGGCCGACCACGGGGCCGACCATCTGGACCCGGGGACCGGGGAGCCGGTCAACTCCAGAAGGCGTCCTCCTCGTCGATGTCCTGGGTGCACTCGTCGATGTCGCTGATCTTCCCGCCGACGATGGTGAAGAAGAGGCCTTCCTGGATCTCTATCCCGCGGTCGCCGCGGTCGCCGCGTGCCGTGTGGAAGGACATGACGTGCCCCCGCCCGTCCACCAGCACCGTGTGCAGGTCCACCTGGAAGGTTCCGTTCGTCTCCTCGCCCAGGCGCCGGTACAGGTCGAACACGGCTTCACGGCCCTTGTGGTGCCCGGACAGCGGGTTGTTGCCGGGCACGTGGTGGATGACATCGGCCGTCATCAGCGTGGCCAGCTTCTCCATGTCGCCCTTGGCGAAAGCCTCGTAGCCCCTGCGGACCAGGGCAGCGTCGGGGTGCTCTGACATGGCATTCACGCCCTCCATTAGTCCTATTTACCCTTTTCCCCATCATCGGTCTGTGCCTGTGGATATTCCACGCGGCGAGGCGCACGCGCCTTCCACAATGACGCCATGAACATCAACACGAGCACCCCAGCCACAGCCACAGCCGCGACAACAGGAACGACGACAGGAACGACGACCGGGACGACGACCGGGACGACGACAGCCACCTGGACCGTCGTGGCCGAGCACTTCACCACCGCCGACGCCACGGCCCTGCGCCGCGCGTACTACGCGGAGGTGGCCGGCCGGTATTGGAAGCGGTCCGTCACCGAGGCCGAGATCGACCAGGGCCTGCTGGACTTCCCGGCCGACGGGCTGGTCCCGCCGACGGGCCGGTTCGTGGTCGGCCGACTGGACGGCCGGCCGCTCGCCTGCGGCGGCATACGGCTCCTCGACCCCGTCACCGCCGAGCTCACGAGGGTCTACGTGGACCCGGCCGCCCGCGGCACGGGCGGCGGGGCGGCACTGCTCGCCGCGCTGGAGGAGGAGGCCCGGGCGCTGGGCGCGGAGCGGATCCGGCTGGACACCCGGGCGGACCTGGTGGAGGCCCGAGCCCTGTATGCGCGCCACGGGTATGCGGAGATACCGGCGTACAAGGCCGACCCGTATGCGGAGCACTTCTTCGAGAAGCGCCTGGTCTGAGGCGCCGCGGTCAGTGCACGGCGTGGTCCCGGCGGGGGCCTGCGTCGTAGGGCTCCTCCGCGTCGGATCCGCAGAGCTCGGCGTTGAGTTCCTTCACCAGCTTGACCAGGTCGGTCGGCCTGTCCGGGCCCCACCAGTCGCCGAGCAGTTCGGCGAGGGACTCCTGCCGCGCCTCGGCGAGCTTCTCCGCGTACCCCCGCCCGCGGTCCGTCAGGACCAGGGGCAGCCCGTCGCGTGCGGCGAGCCCGCGTTCCTCCAGCTGACGGGCGGCATCGGTGATCGCCTTCAGTGGCACGGCGGTCCGTTCCGCGAGCATCGCCGGCTCGGTGGAGCCGTACTTCTTGATCCGCAGCAGCATCCAGCTGGCCGCGGGCAGCAGGTCGAAGCCGGCCCTCTCGGTGATCTTCTCGTAGACGTGGCGGCGGCCCTCACGGGTGCCGAGCACCGAGAGCGCCCGGGCTACCTCGTCGTGGGAGGAGCGGTGGACGGGATTGGAGGCGAGGGTCTCGGTGACATCGGGCGCGGTGACCGAGCCGCGCAGCTTGTCCTCCTTGAGGAACCAGGCGGTCACGAAGGCGAGGAGGACCACGGGCACGGCGTACAGGAAGACGTCGGTGATGGACGCGGAGTACGCGTCGAGCACGCGGGGCCGCAGCACGGGCGGGAGCCCCCCGATGGCCCGGGGGTCGGCCTCCACCCGGGCGGCCGTACCGGGCGGGACGGGAAGACCGGCGAAGGCGGAGGCGAGCTTCTCCTCCAGCTGGTTGGTGAAGACCGTGCCGAAGATGGCGACGCCGAAGGAGGCGCCGATGGAGCGGAAGAAGGTGGCGCCCGAGGTCGCGACGCCGAGGTCGGCGTAACTGACGGCGTTCTGCACCACCAGCACCAGCACCTGCATGACCAGGCCCAGTCCGGTGCCGAAGACGAAGAAGTAGAGGCTCATCTCCCAGGCGCCGCTCGTGCGGTGGAGCTGGTGGAGCAGGAGCAGGCCGAGCGCGGTCACCGCCGTGCCCGCGATCGGGAAGACCTTCCACCGCCCGGTGCGGCTGACGATCTGACCGGAGGCCGTGGAGGAGATCAGCATGCCCAGCACCATCGGCAGCATGTGGACACCCGACATCGTCGGCGAAACGCCCTGGACCACCTGCAGGAAGGTCGGCAGGTAGACCATCGCGCCGAACATCGCGAAGCCGACGACGAAGCTGATCACCGAGCAGAGGGTGAAGGTGCGGATCCGGAACAGTTTCAGCGGCAGGACGGGTTCCACGGCCCGCCGCTCGACGAGGAGGAAGGCGACGAGCAGGACGGCGCCGAGCACGGCCAGACCGATGATCCCGGCCGACCCCCAACCCCAGGTGCCGCCCATGGAGGCGACGAGCACGAGGCAGGTCGCGACGGAGGCGATGAGGAAGGTTCCGAGGTAGTCGATGGTGTGCTTCGAGGGCCGTGCCGGGATGTGCAGGACCGCGGCGATGACGAGGAGGGCGACGAGACCGATGGGGAGGTTGATGTAGAAGACCCAGCGCCAGGACAGGTGGTCGACGAACAGGCCGCCCAGCAGCGGACCGAGGACGCTGGTGGCGCCGAACACGGCACCGAAGAGGCCCTGGTACTTGCCGCGCTCGCGGGGCGGGACGATGTCGCCGACGATCGCCATCGACAGCACGATCAGCCCTCCGCCACCGAGGCCCTGCAGCGCCCGGTACGCGATCAGCTGCGGCATGTCCTGGGCGAGCCCGCACAGCGCCGAACCGATCAGGAAGATCACGATGGCCGCCTGGAACAGCTTCTTGCGTCCGTACTGGTCGCCGAGCTTGCCCCACAGCGGCGTGGCGGCGGTCGAGGCCAGCATGTACGCCGTGACCACCCACGACAGGTGCGCCATACCGCCCAGGTCGCTCACGATCGTCGGCAGCGCCGTGGAGACGATCGTCTGGTCGAGGGCGGCGATCAGCAGTCCGAGCAGGAGTGCGCCGATGGAGACGAGCACCTCGCGGGAGGCGTGTTCGGCGGTGGGACCGGATGCCGGCGGGTCGGGAAGGGGGTCCACAGGGTCCGTGGTCATTTCCTGAGCCATCCGCTCCTCCTCAGGCCGGATCAACATTTCCATCCTGAGTGGTGTGTCCGGTTATGGCCTGTCGGGCGGGTTGGGCGGGCCCCGGCGGGTCTGCATAATCGCAGGCAATGCCCAGGGAGGGATGGATCCAGTGAGCGCTGAGCGCTGTCCAGAATGCGACGTCGTAGGCGTCGGCTGCGGGTGCGCGCCGGGTGCGGGCTTCGAGCCGTTGCGTATCCGCCCGTACGTGACCCTGTCCCACCCGGGCCTGCCCGACGGCCCGCCACCACAGCCGGCGCACCCGGTGCGGGGCGTGATGGCCGAGCCGCCGAGCCCGTATGCCCCTCCCGGCACGCCGACACCACCGGAGGCCGAGACCCCGGCATACGGCACACCGGCGTACGGCGTGCCGGAGCAGGGGACGCCGGTACGGGCGACGCCGGAGCAGGGAACGCCGGTGCAGGGCAGACCGGTGTACGGCATGCCGGAGCAGGGCATGCCGACGCACGGCGCAGCGGCTTACGGCGTACCGGCGCACGGCACGACAGTGCACGGCACGGAGGAGCAGGACACGCCTCCTTACGGCATACCGGTGCAGGGCACGCCGGCATACGGCATGCCAGCGCATGGCACGGCGGTGCACGACACGCCGGTGACCTGGCCGGACGGCCCGCCGCAGGCGTCCTGGCCGGCCGGGATGGCCGGCGCGGCTGGGCCGACCGGGCCGATCGACCTGGGCACCCTCCGCCCGCACACCGGGGGCGAGCACAAGGGCCGGGGCGGGGGCGGGGGGCGGGGCGGGGGCGGGGGCCCCGAGAAGCGGCCCCGACCCAACCGCCGCCGCCAGCTCCCGACCATCCTGGCCGGCGCCGGAACGGTGGTCGCCGTCGGCACGGCCGCTTTGGCCCTGGGAGTGCTCTCGGGCTCCGGTGACAGCGACACCGTCCTGCTGGACGACAAACCGACGGCCCCGGTGGTGAGCCTGGCCCCGATTGGCCCGACGCAGCCGACGACGGCCGGCCCCTCCCGTTCCGCCTCGCCGTCCCGCTCGGCGAGCGCCTCGAAGTCCGCTTCCCCGTCCCCTTCGGCCAGCGCCTCCCGCTCCTCGGCCGCGGCGGCCGCGCCGGCCCCGTCGGCGAGCAAGGCCGCCGCTCCCACCACCCCGGCGCCTCCGGTCGGTCCGACGCTCAGGTACGGGGACTCGGGCCCGGAGGTGGAGAAGATGCAGCGGCTCCTGGCCGCGCGCGGGCTGTACCGGGGCAAGATCAACGGCAAGTTCGACGACCGTACGGAGAGGGCTGTATCGGAGTTCCAGTGGAACAACGGCATCGACGACGAGTGGGGCGTGTACGGCCCGGCGACCCGGCGCGCACTGGAGGGCACGGGCTGATCCGTAGGAGAGGTGGCGCGGACCGCTCCGCGTTTTGTATCGTGTGGGAACAAAGTGGTTCCGTCCACACTCCCTGACCGGTGGACGGAACCGCTCTGTTCTCTTCTCCCGCCCCGTCTGGAGCCCGCCGATGTCGGCCAGCACCACCACCGCCCCCGTCGTCCTCACCGCCAAGGCACTGCTCCTGGACATGGACGGCACCATCGTCAACTCCGACGCGGTGGTCGAGCGCTGCTGGCGCGACTGGGCGGTGTCCCACGGGCTGGACCCGCAGGAAGCCCTCAAGGTGGTCCACGGCCGCCAGGGCTACGCCACCATGGCCCTCCTCCTGCCGGAGCGCCCCATGGAGATCAACCACGCCGAGAACACGGTGATGCTCGCCCGCGAGACCGCCGACACCGACGGAGTGGTCCCGGTGGCGGGCGCCCCGGAGTTCATGGCGTCCGTCACGGCCCTCCCCCACGCCCTGGTCACCTCCGCCGACGAAGCCCTGGCCACGGCCCGCATGTCTGCCGCCTCGCTGCCGCTGCCGGACGTACGGGTCACTGCCGAGTCCGTGCAGGCCAGCAAGCCCGACCCCGAGGGCTTCCTCAAGGGCGCCGCCGAGCTGGGCGTGGACCCGGCCGACTGCATCGTCTTCGAGGACTCCGCCGCCGGCATCGCCGCGGGCCGGGCGGCGGGCATGCGCGTGATCGGCATCGGCCCCCGCGCCGCCGCCCACGCCCCGACGGCCCACGTCCCCGACCTGACCTCCGTCGAGGTCACCCCGACCGAGGACGGCTCGATCCGCCTCACTTTGGCGGCGCAGGGGTAAAGGGGCGGCCGAAGCCCCGACAGGCGAAACTCGAAGGCCCAGCGGAGTCGGGATGGGCTGGGTCCCGGCTGACCGGCATCGGAGGGAGTCCGGGGGCGTCCCGTCAGTCCACTGTCCTTCCGTGTCGGTCCGGCCCGTCAAGGGCGCTCCTCCTCGTTCCTCGTCGTCGCGTCGCTTCGCGA
>NZ_JBEZBN010000099.1:0-13087 GCF_040647115.1 Streptomyces sp. NPDC044571 | reverse complement strand
GGAGAGGCTGCGGCCTCTCCGGCGTCTGCCGTGCGCGGGGGCGACTCCCCGGGGATGCCCCGGGAGCTGCGGCTGAATTCCTCAGTTGGCGAGCTTCGCCTTCAGGTTCTTCAGGAGCTGGTCCTTGATCACCTCCTTGACGTTGTTCACGATGCCGCCGTTGCCCGTGCCGTCGCCGCCCACGGAGGTGGCGTCGCCCTGGTTGAGGGCGTCGGCGCTGGCCTTGCCGCCCGTGGCGGCGCCGGTGGTGATGTCACATCCGCCCTCACAGTTGGAGACACCGGAGTTGGCGCTGCCGCCCGTGGCCTTACCGCCGACCGTCGTGTTCTCGGCGTTGGAGTCGCCGCCGGTACCGATGCCGTCGGCGCTGTCCGCGGGGGCGAGGGTGATGACGTGCTGCGGGGCGGCGACCGGTGCGGCCATGGCGGTCGCCGGCAGTGCGATGCCGCCGCCCAGCAGCGCCACGGAAGCTCCGGCCAGGACGATACGACGGGTCGAGAAACGCTGGAACATGGGAATTCTCCATTCGGTATGAAAAGGGTGTCTGCATGCCGTCCCTGAAAGGGTCTGGACGGCTTTTTCGGCCTCACGTTCTCCGGGAGATCCCCGGTGAGGGCGTACTTCAAATAAACCGTGCTGGAGCACGTGCGTCATGCCCCTCGAATACGCGTCTTGACGCCGAAATCCGATCTTGGTAAAAGCGGCCGCCGTGCCGGCATGAGCCGCGCCGCGTGGGCCCGACGCACCCTTCGGCCGTACGGGCTGCGGCCCGTCCGCGGTCCTGAAAGAACCTCAAGAAGAAGACCTGCAAGGGCGCAGAACACGCCGCACTGTGCCAGATCCTCCTTGCGACATGATCAGCGCGATAACGTCACCCCCGAATGAGCCCCAGAGCGTCCCGTGCGTCTGCACACCCCCGGACGCATTCGCCCGGCTGCTCAGCGTCCGCCCGCTTGGCCGCAGGCGGAGACTTCACACAAGAATCCCGGAGAATTCCGATGAACGAGCGTTCCTGGACCCGTCGTATCCTGCTGGCCGCGGCTTCCGTGGCACTGGCCGGTGGCGTGGCGCTGCCGACGACCGCGATGGCCGCACCGGCTACCGCGCAGCACGGCTACAGCAGCATCTACAGCGCCGCAGTCAGCAGTGCCCCCGGCGTGTGCGAAGGCTTCTGCACGGGCAGCACCAACACCGCCGCGGGCAACGGCTCCTCCGGCGCGTGCAGAGGCCTTTGCAAGGACAGCACCAACACCGCCGTGGGCGACGGCGCCTCCGGCCTGTGCGAGGGCCTGTGCGGCGGCAGCACCACCACCACGGTGGGGTCCGGCGCGTTCAGCCAGTGCACGGGCCTCTGCGGCACCAGCACCAACACCGCCGTGGGTGTCGGCGCCTACAACGCGTGCAGCGGTGTCTGCTACGACAGCGTCAACACCGCCTGGAGCGCCGACGTGCTGAGCACGGGCAGCTCCGAAACGGTGAGGTCGATCGGACGCGGCGCGCGGGGCGACAGTGACACCGGCGGTGGCGCCAGCGCTGTCAGCGGCGATGCCACTGCCACGAACACCACGACCGGCGGTACCGCCACCAGCGGCGCCGCCAACTCCGGTGTCGGTACCTGCATCGGCAGGTGCACGATCACCACGGGCGCCGCGACGAGCGGTGACGCCAGCGCCGATGCCGTCAACACCGGTAACGCAACCGCCGTGAGCGGGGACGCCGCAGCCGCGGGCTCCTAGGCTCCGCCGCCTGAAGGCGGGACCGTAGAGCACGGCAACGACGCCGGAGAGGCTGTGGGCCTCTCCGGCGTCTGCCGTAGGGGGGTGGTTCTGCCGTCACTTGCCGAGCTTGGCCTTCAGGTTCGCCTTGACCTGGTCCTTGATGACCTGGGCCTCGGTCTTGCTCACGATGCCGCCGGTGCCCGTGCCGTCGCCGCCCGTGGAGGTGGCGTCGCCCTGGTTGAGGGCGTCGGCGCTGGCGTTGCCGCCGGTGGCGGCGCCGGTCTTGATGTCGCATGCGCCCTTGCATTCGGTGACACCGGAGTTGGCGTTGCCGCCGGTGGCCTCGCCGCCGACCGTGGTGTTCTCGGCGTTGGAGTCGCCGCCGGTACCGATGCCGTCGGCGCTGTCCGCGGGGAGCAGGGAAACGGCCTGCTGCGGGGCGGCGACCGGGGCGGCCATCGCCGTGGCCGGCAGTGCGATACCGCCGCCCAGCAGTGCCACGGAAGCTCCGGCCAGGACGATACGACGGGTCGAGAAACGCTGGAACATGGGAATTCTCCATTCGATGCAAAAAGGGTCTGGATGCTGTCCCGGAGAAAGGGCCGGGGCTTTCTGTTGCGCCTCGTTCTCTCCGGCGGTTCCCGGTGAGGGCGTACTTCAAATAAACCCTGCGGCAGGACGTGCGTCACGCCCCTCGAATACGTGGCTTGACGCCGAAAACCGATCTTGATAGAAGCGCGTGCGCGTTCCCCGAACCGCCCTCTTCCGGCCCGGCGGCGGCCTACCCGGGCCCGTGGACGGTCCGGGCGGGTGCCCGGGGCTCGGGCTGCCCCATCGGCTGCTGTCAAGTAACGAGTAGCCGGGACTACGGCCGCATCCCTCCTCCGGGGACGGTGGATGTCGTCCGTCCTGCGTATGAGCAGGAGCGAAACGCCATCCCTCCCGGAGTCCTGAATGTCCCGTCGTGCATGGGGACGATGTATCACTGGTCGCCCCCGACTCGTCCTCTTCGCCGCGCTCGTCTTCCTCCTGCTGTCCGCCGTGTTCGGTGCGGAAGCAACCGGCCGACTGAAGTCGCAGGGGTACGACGATCCGCGATCCGAGTCCAGCCGCGCCGCCCATGTGGCGGCCGAGCGCCTCGGCGCCTCCCCCAACCTGGTCGTCGTCGCGAAGGCCCGCAGCGGTTCCGTCGACGGTCCGGCACCCCGGGACGCGGGCAAAAGCCTGACCCGGCGCCTCGCCGCGGAGCCGCACGTGAGCGCCGTGACCTCGTACTGGACCGGCGACGCGGCGGAGCTGCGGAGCCGGGACGGCCGCGCGGCCATGCTGGTCGCACACGTGGACGGCGAGGGGGAGCAGCTCGGAGCGCGCGTCAAGGAGCTGAGCAGGGAGCTGGCGACCCCGGCCGCCACCGGCACGGCGCTGACCGTGCACGTGGGAGGGCCCGCGCTGATCGACGCCGAGCTCCAGGACATCTCGGAGTCCGACCTGAAGCGGGCCGAGGCCGTCGTCCTGCCGGGAACCCTGGTCCTGCTGGTCCTGGTGTTCGGCAGTGTGGTGGCTGCTGCCCTGCCCCTCCTGATCGGGATTCTGGCCATCGCCGGGACGCTGCTGGTCCTGAGCGTGCTCGGCAGCGTCACCGATGTGTCGGTGTTCGCCCTGAACCTCACCACCGCGCTCGGCCTGGGGCTGGGCATCGACTACGGACTGCTGATCGTCTCGCGGTTCCGTGAGGAGCTCGCCAACGGACTCGCTCCGCGCGAGGCCGCCGTGCAGACCGTGCGCACCGCGGGCCACACCATCGTCTTCAGTGCCGCGACGGTCTCCGCCGCGCTCGCGACGCTGCTGGTGTTCCCGCCGTACTTCCTGCGCTCGTTCGCCTATGCGGGCATCGCCGTGGTGGCGATCGCGGCGGTGAGCGCCCTGACTGTACTGCCGGCCCTGCTCACGCTGCTCGGAAAGCGGGTCAACGCCTGGCCCGTGCCGTGGCGGCGCCGGGTCCACAGCGGCTCGGACTCCCGGTTCTGGGCGAAGCTGGCGCGGATCGTCGTACGCCGCCCGCTGCTCGCGGCGCTGCCGGTGATCGGCCTGCTGCTGGTACTCGCCGCGCCGTTCGCACGTGCCGGTTTCGCCACCCCCGACGACCGGGCGCTGCCGGTGAGCGCGTCCAGCCGTCAGACCGGGGACCTGGTGCGCGACGCGTTCGACATGAAGGGTTCCAGCGCGCTCACGGTCGTCCTCAAGGGCAAGGCGTCCCCGGCGGCGCAGCAGGACTACGCCCACCGGCTGTCCGCGCTCCCGCAGGTCGCCCAGGTCGTGGGGGCCGAGGGCAGCTTCCGGCACGGCGGGAAGGCCGTGGTCTCCGGCGCCGCCGGCCCCAAGGCCGGGCCCGTCGGCGCCGGCCCGGCCCAGCTCTCCGTGGTGCCGCTCGTCGACCCCGCCTCGCGGGCCGCCCAGCAGCTCGTGCACGACATCCGCACGACTCCCGCCCCGGCGGGCACCGACGCTCTCGTCGGTGGTCAGAGCGCGGTACTGGTCGACGCCAAGAACACGGTGGCGGACCGGATCCCGCTGGCGCTCTCCCTGATCACGCTCACCACGTTCGTCCTGCTGCTCGGCTTCACGCGCAGCCTGCTGCTGCCGCTGAAGGCCATCGCGCTGAACGCCCTGGGCCTCTCGGCCGTCCTCGGAGCCATGGTGTGGATCTTCCAGATGGGTCATCTGCACCACCTGCTCCACTTCACTCCCGGACCTCTCAGCACGACCATGCCGGTCCTGTTGTTCTGCATCGTCTTCGGGCTCTCGGTGGACTACGAGGTGTTCGTCCTCGCCCGCATCAAGGAGGCGTACGAGGCCGGAGAGGGCAACGCCGGCTCGATCGTCACGGGCCTCGCCCGCACGGGCGGCATCGTCACCACGGCCGGCGCCCTGCTCGCCTTCACCCTGTTGAGCTTCGGCACCTCCCAGGTCTCCCTCCTGCAGTTCTTCGGGGTCGGCGCGGGCCTCGGCGTCCTCCTTGACGCCACGCTCGTCCGGGGCGTCCTCGTACCGGCGCTGATGCGCCTCGCGGGCGGCCTGAACTGGTGGGCCCCACGGCCGCTGCGGCGCAAGGCGCCGCGCCCGGCGGCCCGACCGCCCGGGCCGCCACCGCCGGATGCCGTCCGGGGGGACCCGCCGGGCCCCCCGGTCCCCGCCGCCCGTCCCCCGTCCCCCCGCGCCGCTGACCACCAGGGCGCCCCCATCCTCCCCGCCATCCCGGCCGCCGTCCGGCCCGGGCACCACGACAAGGAAGACCTCTCATGACCGACATCGCCATCACCGGACTCGGCTGCCGCTTTCCCGGCGCCCCCGACGTCCACGGCTACTGGAAGCTCCTGATGAGCGGGGAACGGCGGTTCTCCGCCGTCCCGGCCGAGCGCTGGAACCACGGGGTCTTCCACGAACCCGGCCCCCGCTCCGGCCCCCATGCGGCGTACACGGACCAGGTCGCCTTCCTGGAGGACGTGGACCGCTTCGACGCCCTGCACTACGGGGTGCCGCCGTCCCGCGCCCAGGCCATGGACCCGCAGCACCGGCTGATGCTCGACGTCACCCGCGAGGCACTCGACGACGCGGGGCTCGGCCGCGGCGACTTCGACCGGGAGAACACCGGGGTCTTCTTCGGAGTGTCGGTGTCCGACTACAAGGACCTCCTGACGGCCCCCCTCCGGGCCATCGCCATGGCCGACCAGGCGCAGGAAGCGGACCAGGGCGACGGCCTGGACGCCCTCAAGGAGCAGACGGTCCAGCTGAGCACCCTCCCCGCCTTCACGCTGCCCGGGAGCCTGCTCAACATGGCGGCGGGTACCGTCAGCCGGCAGTTCGACCTCGGCGGTCCCAGCTTCGCCGTGGACGCCGCCTGCTCCGGCTCGCTGGTCGCCCTCGACCAGGCGATGGCCCAGCTGCGCCAGGGGTCCTGCCGGACCGCCGTCGTGGGCGGCGTGTACCTCAACCTCACGCCCGACGCCCTGGTGGGCTTCTCCAGGATCCGCGCGCTGTCCACCGCCGGCGTGTGCCGGCCGTTCGACGAGGGGGCCGACGGCTTCGTCCTCGGTGAAGGCGCCGGTGCCGTCGTCCTGCGGCCGCTGTCCGACGCCCTCGCCGACGGCGACCGCGTCTACGCGGTGATCAAGGGCATCGGCTCGGCCAACGACGGCGCGTCCCCCGGACCGCTGGCTCCCACCCCCGAAGGCCAGCTGCGCGCCATGCACCGGGCCTATGAGGACGCCGGGGTCGCCCCCTCTTGCGTGGGCTTCCTGGAGGCCCACGGCACCGGCACCGCCGTCGGCGACCGTGCCGAGGTGGAGGCGCTGCGCCGGCTGCGCACCGAGTACACCGACGACGACCCCGGTCTGTGCTACCTCGCCTCGGGCAAGGCCCTCATCGGGCACTCCCTGGCCGCGGCGGGCATCGCAGGACTGATCAAGACCGCCCTGGTCGTCCACCACCGCACGATCGTGCCGCAGCCGCAGACGACCCCCCACCCGGACCTGGGCATCTCCGCCGCGGGCCTGCGCTTCGCCGACGCCGCGCGGCCCTGGCCGAGCGCGGGCACCCCTCGGCGCGCCGCCGTCAGCTCGTTCGGCTTCGGCGGCACCAACGTCCACGTGATCCTGGAGGAGCAGCCCGCCGCGGCCCCCGACCGGCTGCCGGTACGTGCCGAGGGCACGGGGCCCCAGCTCGTCCTGCTCTCCGCCGGCAATCCCGAACTGCTGGACCGGCACATCGGCGAGGTACTCGACGCGGTGGACCGCGCACCCCGCCCGCCGATCACGGCAGTGGCCCACACCCTGGGCTCGCGGGTGCCGCTGACGGCCCGGCTCGCGATCGTGGCTGCCGACACGGACGAATTCGTACAGCGGCTGCGCCAGGCCCGTCGGCAGCTCGCCGACGGCGCGTCGGGTGACCTCGGTGACGGCGCCTTCGCCGCCGCCGCTCCCCTGCCCCCCTCGGAGCGCCGCGTCGCCTTCCTGTTCCCCGGCCAGGGCAGTCAGCGGCCGGGCATGATGCGCGACCTCTACGAGCGGTTCACCGGCTTCCGGGCAACCTTCGACGCGCTCAGCGCGGTGGCCCGGCAGGACGCCGGCCCCGACCTCACCGATCTGCTGTACGGGGAGGCCGCGACCCCGCGTGGCGACGCAGAGGAGCTCAGACAACGGCTCGCCGCCACCGACGTGTGCCAGCCGCTGCTCGGTACCGTCCAGATGGCCGCCACCCGTCTGCTCGCCGACTGCGGCATCACCCCCGCCCTCACCCTCGGCCACAGCCTCGGCGAGTTCGCCGCGGCCGCGGCGGCCGGCGCCCTCACCGACGAGGACACCGTCCGGCTGCTGGTGCACCGGGGCGCGGCCCTCCGGCAGGCCGAGACCGGCGCCGGCGGCGGGATGCTCGCCGTGCAGAGCGACGAAGAGACGTGCCGCCGGCTCGTCGACGGCATCGACGACGTGTGGCTCGCCTGCTTCAACCAGCCGCGGCAGATCGTGGTCAGCGGCACGCCGCGGGGACTCGCGGCCCTGCAGGAGGCCTGTGCCGCGGCCGGTGTGGTCACGGTGGCACTGGAGGTGTCCAACGCGTTCCACTCGCCGCTGCTGGCCTCGGCCGAACAGGCCGTGCGCGCGGACCTCGCCGACCGCCGCATCAGCAGCCCCGCGCTGCCGTTCGTGTCGTCCGTCGACGCTGCGGTCTGCACCGACGCCGACCGACTGCGCGAGCTGTGGGCCCGCCACGCGTCCGCGCCGGTCCACTTCGGCGATGCCGTCCGCACCGCCTACGACCAAGGGGCCCGGGTCTTCCTCCAGATGACCGGCGGCAACTCGCTCCTCACCTCGGTCCGCCGCAACCTCAGCGGCCACGACGACGTGCTCGTCGTCCCCGCCACAGGGGTGGAGCCGGACGGAGGAGTCGGCTTCGTCCGGGCCCTCGCCCGGCTCGCGGTCCTGGGCGTACCCGTCGACCCGCGCGCCCTGGTCGCCCGGGAAGACCGCCGTCTGCTGGACCTGCCGGTGGCGAAGCTCGCCACCCAGTCCTACTGGGTGCCGACCAAGCGCCCCGCGAAGAAGAACGGATCCACCGCCCCCCTCCCCACCCAGCCCGCACCGCTCCGGGAGATCCCGATGAACGACCCGATGAACGAACTGCTCCAGCTGGTCCGGCAGCAGGTGACGCTGCTCGGCCGCCTCACCGAAGCGCTCCCTGCGCAGAACCCCGCCGCCCGGATCAACGCCCCGTCGACGGAAGGATCCACCCCGGTACCCGCCTCCTCGGCCACCCCCGTCCCGGTAGCGCCTGCCGCCCCGGTGGCCCCCGCTGCTCCCGCAGCCCCGGCGGCCCCGGCCGAGTCGCCCGCTTCCCGCGCACCGGCCGACGAGGAGCCTTCGTCGGCCGCGGGCCTCGACGAGGTCACCGGCACGGTACTCGCGCAGGTCGCCCGGATCAGCGCGTTCCCGGTGGGTCATCTGCGGGGGGACCAGCTGCTGATCGACGATCTCGGTTTCGACTCGCTGATGCTGACCGACCTCTTCACCTCCCTCAAGCGGGAGTGGCCCCACTGGACGTTCGACGACAGGGCTGCCGACCGGCCGACCGTCGCAAAGATCGCCGCCCTGATCGCGAGCGGCTCCACGGACGCCGCACCGGCCGCGGTCCCCGGGCAGCGCACCGACCACGCCGAGGAAGCGCCGTCCTCGCCGGCGCCCGCGGCGCTGACCCTGGTCCCCCCGTCCACCGCCCCGCACGCGGACCGGCCCGAGTCCACCGCCCCGCACGCGGACCGGCCCGCGCCGGAGGCCTCAGACCCCTCCCCCGCCCCGCTGCCCGAGGAGTACACGCGGATCGAGTGCTTCCCGGAGGTCACCGCCCACGCCGAGCGCGTCGCCGCGCTCGCCCGGGTGGGGCTGCCGAACCCGTACTTCCTCGTCCACGAAGGCGGTATGACGGACACGACCGTCATCGAGGGCCGGGAACTGCTCTCGTTCTCCAGCTACAACTACCTGGGCATGGCGACGCACCCCCGGGTGAACGAGGCGGCCAAGGAGGCGGTCGACCGCTTCGGTACGTCGGTGTCCGCCAGCCGGCTGCTGTCCGGCAGCCGTCCGCTCCACCTGGAACTGGAGACGGAACTCGCCGGCCTGCTCGAATGCGAGGACGCGATCACGCTGGCCAACGGCCATGCCACCAACGTCACCGTGATCGGGCACCTCGTCGGACCCGGGGACCTCGTCATCCACGACTCCCTCGCCCACGACAGCATCCTGCAGGGCTGCAAGCTCTCCGGCGCTACCCGGCGGCCGTTCCCCCACAACGACGCAGCCGCGCTGGACGCCATCCTCGGGCAGGTCCGCCACCAGTACCGGCGGGTGCTCGTCGTCATCGAGGGCGTGTACAGCATGGACGGCGACATAGCCGACCTGCCCGCCCTCGTCGAGGTCAAGCGCCGGCACGGCGCACTGCTGATGATCGACGAGGCGCACAGCATCGGAACGATCGGCGCGACGGGCCGCGGCATCGGCGAGTACTTCGGCATCGACCGCCCAGCGGTCGACCTGTGGTCGGGCACGCTCTCCAAGGCACTGGCGAGCTGTGGCGGCTACGTCGCCGGAAGCCGCTCGGTCGTCGAGTACCTGCACTACACCGTCCCGGGCTTCGTCTACAGCGCCGGCATGACCCCGGCCGACACCGCCGCGTCGCTGACCGCCCTGCGACTGCTGCGTGCCGAGCCCCGGCGGGTGGCACGTCTCTCGGAGAACGCCGCGCTGTTCGCCGGCCTCGCGCGGGAAGCGGGCATCAACACGGGGGACAGTCACGACACGCCGATCGTCCCGTGCATCGTCGGGGACTCGCTGAAGACCCTGCAGCTGGCGGAGGCGCTGTTCCAGCAGGGCATCAGCGTCAACCCCATCCTCCATCCGGCCGTACCCGAGGAACTGGCCCGGCTGCGCTTCTTCATCACGGGTGACCACACGCCCGACCAGATCCGTCGTACCGTGGCCGTGCTGGAGCGGGAACTGCGGCACCTGACCATGGCCACCGCCGCGTGAGCCCCGCCGCCATGCACACCACCTTCCAGTCGATCGCGCCCGGCCGCGTCCACCGATGGGGCGGAGCCGTCCTCACCGTGGCCCGGCGCCCCGACCTCCAGCAGACACCGCCCCTCTCCCCGGCCGAGCAGCGCGTCGTCCACGCGCTGCCCGCCTGGCGGCAGGCCGAGTGGATGGCCGGCCGTCTCCTCGCCAAGCGCCTGGTCGGCGAAGTCCTCGCCGCGCCGGCGGAGGACGTGGAGATCCTCCCGCGGGACGACGGCAGCCCGTACGTGGGCGTCGGCGGCAGTCCGGTGCCGGACCTGAACGTCTCCATCAGCCACACCGCCGGCCATGTCGCGGCAGCGCTGGCAGGGGTGCCGGTCGGAGTGGACCTGTGCGAGACCGCCTCGGCCCCCGCGGTACGCCGCGTCGCCGACCACGCCCTCTCCCCCGGGGAGCTCTCCCTCGTCGGGGCGCACCGGGCCGATGCCCTGGTCGGCTCCTGGGCGCTGAAGGAGGCCGCGGTCAAGGCCGACCGGAGCGGCATCTTCGGGGCCGCCCCGCGCTGCATCGCGATCCTCGGCCTTCGACCGCCCGTGCTGAGCGGTCGGCGCAGCGCCATGGTGTGGCAGGCCGGAGGTGCGGTCCTCGCCCTCGTCCTCGCCCCACTCCCCTGGCAGCACTGCGTTGGTGCTCCTCGGGTTGCCGGATCATGCTTGTCAGAGGAACCCCTGGCCCAACTAGCGAGGGCGAGATGAGCGGCGATGGAGCAACTTCCCACCTCTCCTGGTGAGCGGCCCGGGGAGCCGAACGCCTCCCAAGGGTCGGCGTACACGGCCACGGCCACCATCAGCGAGCAGGGCATCGTGACCGAGTGGAGCGAGGATGCCCGTCGGCTGCTCGGTTACCTGCCCTCCGAGGTCGTGGGGCTGTCCGCCGCCCAACTGCTCGCCGAGGGCGCCACCGATGCGGCGCGGCGGATCGCGCCCGGTCAGGAGCGGTGGAGCGGCACGGTGGCGCTCAAGCACCGGGACGGCCGTCGGCTGGAACTGGGCCTGCTCGCGCACCGCTGGACGTCCACCGGTGGGAACACCAAATGGTTCGTGGTGTCGGCCGTGGCGGGTGGGCGCCCCGCGCCCCGGGACGAACCGCTGGACGAGTGGGCGTTCGCCCAGTCCCCCTGCTTCATGGCGGTCTTCGACGAGGACCTGCGGCTGGTGCGGGCGAACGCCGGCATGGAGCGCACGCTGTCCCTCTCGGAGGCCGAGGTGCGCGGGCTGCGCCTGCCGGAGATCGCGCCGGATCCGGTGAGCGACGAGACCGAGCGCCGGATGCGTGTGGTGCTGGAGACCGGCGAGCCGCAGCACCTGGATGCGTTCGTCCGCCCTACGGGCGCGGGCACCGAGCACGGCTGGTCGACCTCGCTGGCCCCGCTGCGGGACCCGGACGGCCGGGTGCGCGCCGTGTGCCTGGCCGCGCACGACAGGACCGGGATCGAGGTCGAACGGCAGCAGTTGCTCGTGTCGAACGTCACCGGCGCCCGCATCGGCACCACCATGGACATCGCCCGCACCGCGCAGGAGTTGGCCGACGCCGCCGTCCCCCGGCTCGCCGACTTCGCTTGCATCGACCTGATGGACCCTCCCCCGCGCGGCGACGAGACGTCCTCGGGCCCGGTGGTGGGTCCGGTCACCGTACGCCGTACCGCGGCGCGGTCGGTCCTGGAGGGAAGCCCGGAGTCGGGGGTCGCGGTCGGGGAGACGGTCGTCTATCCGCCGCTCTCGCCTCCCGTCGAGTGTCTGGCCGCGGGCCGTGGCGCCGCGTACGGGACGGCCGACCCGCCCGTCGCCCGATGGGTGATCGACGACCCCGGGGCCACCTGGGTCAGCGAGAGCGGCACCCACTCGCTGATGATGGTTCCGCTGCGTACCGGCGATGTCACGCTCGGCCTGGCCGTGTACGGCCGCCACCAGCGCCGGGAGCCCTTCCACCCGGAGGACCTGTGGCAGGCCGAGGAGCTCACGACCCGAGCGGCCGTCAGCATCCAGAATGCGCGCCGGTTCACCCGCGAGCACACCACCACCATGACACTGCAGCGGAGCCTGCTCCCGCAGTCGCTGCCCCCTCAGACGGCGCTGGAGATCGCCTCCCGCTACCTGCCCGCCGGTACGGAGGCCGGGGTGGGCGGTGACTGGTTCGACGTGATCCCGCTGTCCGGCGCGCGGGTGGCCCTGGTCGTGGGCGATGTCGTCGGCCACGGCATCCGCGCCGCCGCCACCATGGGTCGGCTGCGCACCGCGGTCCGCACCCTGGCCGACGTCGACCTGCCGCCCGACGAGCTGCTGACCCACCTCGACGACCTCATCATCCACCTGGCCGCCGACGAGGCCGACCGGGAGGCCGCCGGGGGCATCGGCACCACGTGCCTGTACGTGGTCTACGACCCGGTCACCCGCCGCTGCACGGTCGGCCGGGCCGGTCACCCGCCGCCCGCCGTGGTCTCCCCGGAGGGCTCCGTGTACCTCCTCGACGTCCCGGCCGGTCCGCCGCTGGGCCTGGGAGGGCTGCCCTTCGAGACCGTCGAGGTGGAGCTTCCCGAAGGCAGCATCCTCGCCCTGTACACCGATGGCCTGCTCCAGATCCGCGACCACGACATCGACGACGCCCTGGACGGCATGTTCGCGGCCCTCAGCCGTCCCGCCACCACGCTGGACACGGTGTGCGACCGCGTGCTGACGGCGATGCTGACCCACCCGCCCGAGGACGACGTCGCCCTGCTCGTCGCCCGGACCCAGGCCCTCCACGCCGACCGGGTCGTCGTCTGGGACCTGTCCTCCGACCCGTCCGTCGTCGCGGACGCCCGCCGGTACGCCACCGAGCAGCTGACGGTCTGGGGGCTCGAAGAGGCCTCGTTCGTCACCGAGCTCCTGGTGAGCGAACTGGTCACGAATGCCATCCGCTACGGCCAACCGCCCGTCCAGCTGCGGCTGATCCACGAGGACAGCACCCTGATCTGCGAAGTCTCCGACGCGAGCAGTACCGCCCCGCACATGCGGCGTGCCCGGATCTTCGACGAAGGCGGGCGGGGCCTGCTGCTGGTCGCGCAGCTGGCCCAGCGCTGGGGCACCCGGCACGCCTCCGTCGGCAAGACCATCTGGGCCGAGCAGTCCCTCGTGGGCTTCTGAAACGTGCCGTGTGACACGCCTGTGACAGTTCGCGGACGGCGTCATGAACTCCCGAGGCCACTCTTTTGAGTAGGGACAAACCAGACATTCCGGTGAATGTCCCCCTGCTTCCGAGGGTGTGAGCAGA
>NZ_JBEZBN010000098.1:0-14248 GCF_040647115.1 Streptomyces sp. NPDC044571 | reverse complement strand
CGCGCCAGGCGGCGCCCGGGCACGCCCTCACCCGGCGGGCGGGGGCGCAGCGGCCGGGTCTGCGGGTGGAGGCGGTACGGGGCCCCGGTGCGATCGGCGCTCACCTGCGCCGGAGGGTCACCGTGGTGCGGCTCCGGTCACCAGGTGCCGGGCAGGGTCTGCCAGCTCAGGAAACCGTTCTCGAAGCCGCCGTCGGGGCGGCTCTTGAAGGTGAAGGTGCCCGAGGCGCCGTTCGCGTAGTTGTACAGCGAGGAGATGTCGTCCCGGCCGTCCCCGTCGGAGTCGCCCGAGACCGGCATGCCGGCGCTCGTCCCGTACCAGTTCGCCTCCGGGGTGTCCCAGCTGCGGACCGCGTCCCCGACCGTGCCGTCGGGCTTGGCGAGCAGCGTCGACAGCGAGGCGTGGCCGTCCCCGTGGTCGTACATCAGCGCGGCGTCGGAGCGGCCGTCGCCGTTGTAGTCGCCGACCGTGAACTTGATCTTCGCGTACTCCCATGCACCGCCGGCGGGCTGGGTCCACGACTTCACCGGGGCGGCGACGCCGCCGTTCGGCTGGGCGAGGAAGGTGAAGACGGCGACGCCTCCGGCCGTGTAGCCGTACAGGGCGACGAAGTCGTCGCGCTTGTCGCCGTTCATGTCGCCGACCCGCCAGGTGGCGTGGTCGATCCACCAGTTGCCCGCGGGCGTCCGCCAGCTGGCGGCGGCGGAGTTGAAGAATCCGTCACCCTTCGCGGTCCAGGTGTGGGCCCCCGCTTCGCCGTTGCCGTAGTCGTAGACCATGGCGACGTCCGCCTTGCCGTCGCCGTTGAAGTCGCCGGCGAGCGGCTTGGCCTTGGCCCACTCGAAGTTCCCCGCGGCGGCCGTCAGCCCCTTGACCGGGGTGAAGGTGCCGGTGGCGTTGGACAGGAAGCTCCACAGGGCGTTGGAGCCGTCGGCGTAGCCGTACAGCGCGACGATGTCGGCGCGGCCGTCACCGTTGACGTCTCCGGCCACCCACTTGGCGCGCTGGTAGGAGAAGCCGCCCTTGGTGCTGGTCCAGCGCACGGTGGGTGCCTCGTAGCCGCCGTCGGGCAGCGCGTTGAACACCCACAGGGCGGTGGTGTTGTCGCCGTAGTCGTAGACGGTGGCGATGTCGCTGCGGCCGTCGCCGTTGAAGTCGCCGGACAGGTCCGTGCGCAGGTGCGCGGTGCGGTCACCGGGCTGGTGCTCGACGGTCGCCCCGGTGGTGGTGTTGGCGCGGACGTAGCCCTTCTCGAAGTCCTCGCGCACGCCGCCCGCGACCTCGTACTCGCCGGAGACCGGGTAGCCCAGGGTGCTCTTCTCCGCGCCGAGGGCGACCCACCGCTTGCGGATGGTGCCGTGGACCGGCCAGGAGCCGTTGGCCCTTGTCCAGTAGATGGAGGCCGTCGGTTCGGTGTCGGAGCGCTTGCGGAAGTGGTTGAAGCGGGCGACGGCGCCGTCGCCGACGTTGGTCTCGTCGGTGACGGGGTACCCCAGCGGGCTCGCCGGGCCGCCGAGCGAGGTGTACCTGGTGTAGATGGAGCCGTGGACGGACCAGGCACCGGTGTCGGTGGAGTAGAAGATGCCGCCCTTGCCGCCCGAGGCGGAGCAGAAGGTGGAGAACCGGCCGTTGTCGAAGGTGGCGTTCTCGTCGGAGGTCGGGTAGCCGAGGATGCCCTTCTCGGCGCCCATGGCGAGCCACTTGGCGCGGATCGCGCCCCACACCACCCAGGCACCGCTGCTCGGGTGCCAGTAGATGGAGCCGTTGTCGCTGGTCTGGCCAGCGCTGCGGAGGTTGACGTAGCGGCCCACGCCGTCGGCCGGGACCAGGACGTCCGTGGTGGGGTGGCCGAGCGAGGTGCCGCCCTTGGCCAGGTACTTCGCCAGGATGGGGCCGCACAGGGTGTGCGTGCCGGTCGCGGAGGAGGTGAAGGCCTGGCACTCCGACCAGGAGGTGCCGCCCAGCACGAGCTGCCTGCCGGCGCCGAACGCCGAACCGCCGGCCAGGGTCTGGCCCGGGAACTCGGTGATGCGGCCGTTGCCGTCGCGCGACCACAGGTCGGCGAAGCCGTTGGCCTCGAAGTCGCCGTTGCTGGACAGGTGTGCGAAGGCGGCGCCGGTGAAGCCGCTGCCGATGGACGTGGTGCGGACCGCCGGGTCGGCGAAGACCGACAGGTCGGCCGCGGTGACCGCGCCCGGCTCCGTGGTGGTGCGGCTGGTGTACTGGTGGATCTTGCCGGTGACGGTGTCGCGGGCCCAGATCTCGGGCAGCCGGTCGCCGTTGAGGTCGCCCGGCGCCATGACGGTCATGTTCTTCCAGTCGGCGTTGCCGAGCAGGATCGGCTCGCCGAAGGCGTCGAGGAAGCCGACGGCGGAGCCGCGGTACAGCCACAGCTGGTCACCGGTCTTCACCAGCAGGTCCGGCTGGTCGGCGTCGTCGACCTTGCCGTCGCCGTTGTCGTCGTCGACGCTGCCGATCGCGACGGCCTGGTCCGCGTTGGCCCAGTGGTCGTCCACGTCGGGGTTGCCCACCTGGAGCTCGATGCGGTTGGCGTCCGCGCTCTCCAGGTCGCCGTCGCCCTTGTTGGGGTAGACGTAGAGGTTCTTGCGGGAGTTGTCGGGGCTGGGCTGCAGGGTGACGAGGTCCTCGTAGTAGTCCTCGTTCCAGCTGCCGCGGTGCGTCAGCGAGACGGTGTCCGCGAAGGAGCCCTGGTCGAGCTGGCGGGAGAGGTCGAAGGTGCCGTCGCCCTTGCCCGGGTGCATCCACAGCAGGCCGGAGCCCGGGTCGACGCTCCAGATGTCCACCGTGCCGTCGCCGTTGAGGTCGCCGTGCTTGTCACGGGTGGCCAGGCGCTTGGCGTAGAACAGGTATTCCTTGAGGTTCGACCGGTTGCCGGACGCGTCGAGGCTGTGCACGAACAGGCGCTGCGGACCGGCCGTGGTCGGCGTGTACTTGACGTCCACCGAGCCGCCGACGGTGGTCGGGGGGATCTTGTTCACCTTCGGGTTGGAGTCGGTCCACCACTCGAAGGCGGTGACGTCCTTGACCCCGTTGGCGCTCAGGGTGAACGTTCCCTCGGAGCGGGCGAAACCGGTCTTGTCGGGGTCGTCCTCGCCCTCGGGGAACTGCTTCGAACTCACCAGCGGGGTCCGGTCCGGACGGGTCCGGTCGATGGTGAAGAGGCACTGCCCGGCCCAGGGGCCGGCCGGACCGACGTTGTCCAGGGTGCGCACGTCCCACCGGTAGGTGCCGTTCAGGTCCTTGGCCGGGATGCGCAGCTGTGCCACGTTGCCGTTACTGGCCTTGACGGTGGCCTTGGTCGGGGTGGTGGCGCCGTCCTTCCAGTAGTGGAACTCGGCGGTGAGGGACACGTCGCCCTTGTCCTTGTCCTTCACCCGGGCGCGCAGGACGATCTGGTCGGTGGTTCCGATGACCCCTCCCGTGCAGGGCACGGACGGGTCGGTGGAACGCTCCGTGATCTTGTCAGGCGTGGTGTTGAAGGTCGTGGAGATGCGGGCGCTGTTCGGGTCGAACTTGCGCCAGGAGACGTCGACCGTGTCCTTCGCGGCCTTCAGGCCGAAGGTCCAGGTGCCCCAGTGCTTCTGGGCGGCCGTCGCGACCGCCGACTTCACGTTGAGCTCGATCACATCCCCGTCGCCGGGGCAGTTGCGCCCGCCGTAGGACTGGCCGCTGGAGTCGACGAGCCGCTTCCAGTCGGGCTGGTCGTTCCAGGTGGTGGACTTGGAGATGGTGCCCGTCTCCCAGACCTGGACGTCACCGGACTTGCAGCTCCAGGAGCCGGCCGACTTCTGCTTGATCCGCAGGGTGGACTCGATGATCTGCTTGTCCCAGTAGTCCTTCATGCCGACCTGGAAGAAGGTCTTGGCGCAGATCACGGCGTTGCCGTTGGCGGCGTCCCGGGCACACCCGACGCGGGCGTCCTTGCTGAGCGTGCCGCCGTTCCAGTAGTTGGTGTTCGGCGAGGACGGGAACGCGTTGTGCTTGTAGGCGATCGTCCACGCCTGCTTCCAGGCGTCCCAGGTCGGGTCGATCACGACCGGGTACGTGGTCTCGGGCGCCTTGAGCAGGCTCTGGTCCGGCGTCAGGGTGAGCGTGTCGCCGCTCAGCCGGACCCCGAGGTCGGCCTGCTTGGCACCGGTGGTGACGCCCTCGACGGGCGCCGGGAGCGCCCCGGCCGGGGCCGACCCCGGGGCGGCGGACCCGGCGGCGGGCGCGGCGGCCGGAGCCGAGCGCAGGGACTTGGCGGCCGGGGCCGGCGTGGTGGCGGCGGTGGCGGGGGACGGCGGCGCGGCGGCGGCCTCGGCCTTCTGCCCGCCCGCGTCCCACATCTGCGGCTTCGCCGAGCCGAAGACGGTCTGCCCGGCCGGGTCCACGGCCCGCAGCTGCCCGTCGGCCTCGGCCCGTACGGTCAGCCCCTTGGCCTTCAGGCCGAACGAGAGGGAGGCCAGGGCCGGGTTGGCGGCGGCCTCGCGGGTCTTGACGACCAGCGCGTGCGAGAAGCTGTCCACGGTGGCGCTGACCCGCAGGTCCACCCCGGGAAGCACCTCGGGGTAGACCGCGCTGCTGCCCTCAAGCCGGGGCTCGGTCAACGGCGCCGGCCAGCTCAGGGCCACGTCGCGGCCGTTCTCCGACATCACCGCGAGGGGGGAGTCGCCGCCCCCCGAAAACGTCAGCCCGATCGCGGCGGCCTTCGGTGTGAGACGGCCGTCGGCGCCTTTGCGCAGGGTGGTGTCGACGGGAATGAGCTTTCCGCCCTGACGGACCCGTACGGGTACCAGCGAGCGCTCTGCCGTTTGCGTGCCGTTCGGATTGGCCCACACCTCGTCGGTCTCGGTGCGCAGGCCGGTGATTTCGACCGGCTTTCCGGTCCGCTTGGCCTCGGCGGCGGCCTTTTCGGCCTCGGCGGCGGGCGCCGAGCGGCCGGCGGCAGGGCCGGAACCCGTCGCCGCAGCGGCGAGGGGCGCGGCCCCCAACAGGCCCGCGGTCAGGGCCAGGGTTGTGACCAGCGCCGACGCCCGCAAGCGAGGCTGGCCGGTGGCGCGGAGCCGCGCCAGGGGTGGTCTCACGGAGGTTCCTCGTAGTCGATCCGGGCACGTACGGAGGGTTCCTGCGCACGGATGGCTTGATCAGTCCGGGCGAGCTTCTCACGACCTGGCGCGCCACCCGAATAAACGGAATAGGAAATTCCTATTCCGATCGCCATCTGTCCGACTTTGCCTCGTCTTGGTGCCTACTTTGCGGTACGCAATTACTGGCCGAGAGGCGTTGGGAAATGTGGCGCAGCCCTCACTGTTACGGTCTTGGATCACCCTTCGAATAGTGTGTACATTTGTGCATGCGTGACCTATGACGGAACCCAATTTGCGAAATCGAAATTGGTACGCTAGGGGCGGAAAGCGCAGACGCGCGCTCGGCTGGTCGATACCAGCCCTGTCCGTCGCCCTGTGCGTGACCGGGCTCGCCTCGCCACCGGCGTCCGCAGCCTCCAAGACCACCCCGCCCGCACTGCAGAAGCTGACCAAGGTCGGCGGCAAGCCGGTCGTCGGCAAGCCTGCCCCCACACCCGGCGAATCCCAGCGCAACAAGTGGACCGCCCCGCCCAAGGTGGCCTGGCCCGCGGCCGGTTCCGCCGAGGTCCAGCTCCCCGCCCCCCAGGGCTCCGCGCCCGCCGACGGCCGCTCCCGGATGCTTTCGGCCCCCGCGGCGGGCGGCCCTGCCGCCCCGCAGGCGGGCCCGGCCAAGGCCGGTACGCTGCCGGTGCGGATCACCGCCGCAGCGCCGGCCGGGCCGCGGGACCGCAGCGCCCCGCAGGCGCTCGCCGCCCCGTCCGCCGACGGCGCCGCCCCGGCCGCCGACACCCCGGTCAAGGTCAAGGTCGACCTGCTCGACCGGGGCGCCGCCGACAAGGCGGGTGTCCCGGGCGGGCTCCTGATGGCCGTCAAGCGGACCGACATCCGCGCCGGCGACGCGCCGGTCTCGGTCGAGCTCGACTACACCGCCTTCAAGAACGCGTACGGCGGCAGTTGGGGTTCCCGGCTGCGCTTCACCGCGCTGCCGTCCTGTGTGCTGACGACGCCCGAGCGGCCGGAGTGCCGCACGGCCACCCCGGTCACCGCGCGCAACGACGCGAGCACGGGCACGCTCACGGCCACCGTCGACACCGCCGCACAGCCCGGCTCCGCCGCCGCGACCGGCTCGTTCGCGACCAAGGGCGCCCGCTCGGCCACGCCCATGATGCTGGCCTCGGCCGCCGCGGCCGCGCCGACGGTGCTGGCCGCCGCGCCGAGCGCCGACGGCGCCAACGGCACCTTCAAGGCCACCTCCCTGAGCCCGTCCGGCTCCTGGCAGGCGGGCGGCTCGGCCGGTGACTTCTCCTGGTCCTACCCGCTCGACGTGCCGGCCTCGCTCGGCGGGCCCAGCCCGTCGCTGGCCCTCGGGTACTCCAGCGCCCAGATCGACGGCCGCACCTCGGCGTCCTCGCAGCAGACCTCCTGGGTCGGCGACGGCTGGGACCTGGGGTCCAACTTCATCGAGCGCTCCTTCATCCCCTGCAGCCAGGACAAGAAGGAGGGCTCCGGGTTCAACAACCCCAAGGACGACACGGGCGATCTCTGCCACGCCGTCTCCACGGTCACGATGTCCCTCAACGGCGGCTCCACGCAGCTCGTCCGGGACGACAAGACCGGCGTCTGGCGCCCGTCCGACGACGACGGCTCCCGCGTGGAACTGCTCTCCGGCGCCGACAACGGCGACAAGAAGGGCGAGTACTGGCGGGTCACGACCCCGCAGGGCGTCCAGTTCCACTTCGGCCTGAACAAGGTGCCGGGCTGGAGCACCGGCAAGCCCGTCACCCACTCCGCGCTGCTGGTGCCGGTCTACGGTAACCACCCGGGCGAGGACTGCTTCAAGGCCGGCGACTTCGCGAACTCCGTCTGCGACGAGGTCTACCGCTGGAACCTGGACTACGTGGTGGACCCGCGCGGCAACGCGATGACCTACTGGTACAACAAGGAGGTCAACCACTACGGGTCGAACTACAAGATCGCGGGCGGTTCCACCAACCGCGCCTACGACCGCGGAGGTTGGCTCGACCACATCTCCTACGGCCTGCGCAAGGACAACCTCTTCGCGAACGCCCCGGCCCAGGTGCGGTTCACCGTCGCCGAGCGCTGCCTGAAGACGAAGGACTTCGACTGCGCGGAGGACAAGCTCAAGCCGGAGGTGGACTGGAACATCGCCAAGATGTGGCCCGACACCCCCGGTGACCAGCTGTGCGCCGCCAAGGAGGAGTGCAAGGCCCGCTTCACGCCGACCTTCTTCACCCGCAAGCGGCTGACCGAGATCACCACCGAGGTCTGGAACGGCACCGCCCACCAGCCCGTCGACACCTGGAAGCTCACCCAGGACTTCCCGCAGACCGGTGACGGCACCGACTACCCGCTGTGGCTCGCCGCCGTCCAGCACACCGGCAAGAACGGCAAGGAGATCAGCCTCCCGCCGGTGACCTTCCGCGGCAAGCAGCTGCCCAACCGCGTGGACGGCATGGACGACGGCAAGCCGCCGTTCCTGCGCTACCGCATCGAGGCCATCGACACCGAGACCGGCTCGACGGTCAACGTGCACTACCGCGACCCGGAGTGCCGGGCCGCCAACCCGCGCGTGATCCCGGCGTCCCACGAGTCGAACACCCTGCGCTGCTACCCGGTCATCAACGAGATACCGGACCCGAGCGATCCCAAGCGCGAGAAGAAGCTCTACGTCACCGACTGGTTCCACAAGCACGTCGTCGACCGGGTGCAGGAGGAGGACCGCAACGGCAACTCCCCGACGCGCGTCACCGAGTACCAGTACCTGGGCGCGCCGGCGTGGGCGTACGACGACGAGACCGAGGCGATGCGCCCCCACACGCGCACGTGGTCGCAGTGGCGCGGCTACGAACGCGTGCGGACGCTGATCGGTGCGGCGCCGGACAAGCGGTCCCTGACCGAGACGCTGTTCTTCCGCGGCCTCGACGGCGACCGGGCCGCCCCCTCGGGCGGCAAGCGCAAGGTGTCGGTCAAGGACTCCGAGGGCAAGGAGATCGCCGACCACCGCCTCTTCGCCGGCCAGACCCGCGAGGTCCTGGCCTACAACGGCGAAGGCGGCGCCCTGGAGGCGGCGACCACCTACACCCCGTGGCTCCACGGCCCGACGGCGACCCGCGTGCGCGAGGGCATCGAGCCACTGCAGTCCTTCGTCCGGGGCACCACCAACGTCTCCTCGCGCACCCTGCTCTCGGACAACCGGGGTTGGCGGCGCACCGCGCAGGAGACCGTCCTCGACGACCAGGGCAAGCCGCAGTCGGTCTCCGACCTCGGCGACGTCTCGGACCCCAAGGACGACAGCTGCACCCGCTACGAGTACGAGTCCGACGAATCCCTGTGGATCATCGGCCGTGAGAAGCGGATCGAGACGGTCGGCAAGGCCTGTGACGCCAAGGACGTGAAGAGGCCCGAGGACGTCATCTCCGACGCCCGCCTGTCCTACGACGCCGTCGGCAACGTGGTCCGCTCCGAGTCGCTGTCCGGCTACGCGGGCGGTCAGCCGCAGTACACGCTGGACGGCTCGCTCACCTTCGACTCCTACGGGCGCCCGAAGACCACGACCGACGTGTTCGGCAAGGTCACCAAGATCGACTACACCCCGGCCGCCGGGCAGATCGTCACCAAGGTCGTCACCACCAACCCGCTCGGCCACACCGACACCACCGAGACGGACCTCGGCCGCGGTTCGATCCTGGCCAAGCAGGACGCCAACGGCCGCCGCAGCGTCATGCAGTACGACGCACTCGGCCGCCTCGCCAAGGCGTGGTCCCCGGACCGCGACCCCGACACCAAGTCCCCGGACGCCGAGTTCGCCTACGACGTCCGCCCGGACGCGCCCGTCGTCATCACCACCAAGTCGCTCGTCGACGACGGCACCTACCGCAGCAGCTACGAGATCTACGACAGCAGCCTGCGCATCCGCCAGACCCAGCTGGAAGCCCTCGGTGGCGGCCGGCTGATCGCGGACACCTTCTACAACAGCCTCGGCCAGGTGTGGAAGTCCAACGGCGCCTACTACACCGGCGGCACCGCCTCCGGCGAGCAGTGGGCCCCGAAGGACAACGAGGTGCCGTCCTCCACCGTCACCGAGTACGACGGCAGCGGCCGGGCCACCGCGCAGATCTCCCGCAAGTTCGGCGAGGAGACCTCGCGGACGACCACCACGTACGGCGGCGACAGCATCACCGTCGACCCGCCGACCGGCGAGACGCCGACCCAGGCGTTCCTCGACGGCCAGGGCCGCAAGACCGAGCTGCGCTACTTCCGCTCGGACTCGCCGACCGGCGCCTACGACGCGACCCGCTACGGCTACGACCGGCGCGGCCAGCTGGAAAGCGTCGTCAACGCGGCCGGGGACACCTGGTCCTTCGAGTACGACATCCGGGGCCGCCAGACGAAGATCTCCGACCCGGAGAAGGGCACCACGTCCAAGGTCTTCGGCAAGGGCGACCGCCTGGAGTCGGTGACCGACCAGCGGAACAAGACCGTGGCGTTCGCCTACGACGCCCTGGGCCGGGTCACCGAGACCCACGAGGGCACGCTGTCCGGCGCCAAGCTCAGCGAAATCGTCTACGACACCCTGCCGGGCGCCGTCGGTCTCCCGGTCTCCTCGACCCGCTACGTGGGCGGCAACGCGTACACCCACGCGATCACCGGCTACGACCAGGGGTACCGGCCCACCGGATCCACGGTCACCATCCCGAAGTCCGAGGGCGCGCTCGCGGGTACGTACTCCTTCTCCACCGGCTACCGGCCCAACACGGGCCTGACCGCGTGGACGCAGCAGCCCGCGGTCGGGGGACTCCCCGCCGAGCGCGTCACCATGACCTACAACCACTTCGAACTGCCCACCGTCATGGGCGTGGCGGGCAAGACGTTCGTGGGCAAGGTCGACTATTCGCCGATGGGCGACGTGCTGCGCACGGAGACCGGGGCCGCCGGCTCCCAGCTGTTCACCACCAATTTCTACGACGAGCAGACCCGGCGCCTGACCCGCACCGTCAATGACCGGGAGAAGGCCCCGGGCCGGATCAACGACACGTCGTACGAGTACGACGCCGTCGGCAACATCCTCAAGGTCAAGGACCAGGAGGGTGCGGCCGCCACCGGCACGACGGACACGCAGTGCTTCGCCTACGACTACATGCGCCGCATGAGCGAGGCGTGGACGGCGAGCGATGACTGCGCGGTCAAGCCGAACGCCACCGGCCCCGGTTCCGCTCCGAAGGTCGGCGGTCCGGCCCCGTACTGGACGTCGTACTCCTTCGACACGGCCGGCAACCGCACCAAGGAGGTCCAGCACTCCACCACCGGCGACCTGACCAAGGACGTCATCCGCTCCTACGGGTACGGCACCCCGGGCAAGCCCGGCGCCAACCGCCTCCAGCGGGTCGACACGACCGGCCCGGGCGGCACCCGCAGCGACTCGTTCACCTACGACGAGGTCGGCAACACCAAGACCCGCACCGTCCAGGGCAACACCCAGCAGATGGAGTGGGACATCGAGGGCCACCTCGCCAAGGTGACCGAGGGTGCGAAGACGACCGAGTTCCTCTACGACGCCAACGGCAACCGCCTGATCAAGCGCGACCCGGCCGGTACGACGCTGTACCTGCCCGGCACCGAGGTCAAGCTGAAGCCGAACGGCGCGGTGGAGGCCACGCGCTACTACGCGCACACGGCCGGCCCGACGATGGTGAAGACGGCCAAGGACGGCACGGTCGCCACCTCCTACCTGCTCGCCGACAACAACGGCACGGCCACCACGGCCGTCGACGCGGCCACCCAGGCCGTCACCCGCCGCAAGTTCACCCCCTTCGGTGACGCGCGGGGCACCGCCCCGGCGGTGTGGCCCGGCAAGAAGGCCTTCGTCGGCGGCGAGATGGACGAGTCCACCGGCCTGGTCCACCTGGGGGCCCGGGAGTACGACCCGGCCACCGGGCGGTTCCTGTCCGTCGACCCGATCGTCGACCACAGCGAGGCCGCGCAGCAGAACCCGTACGCCTACGCCAACAACTCGCCCGTGACGTTCTCGGACCCCTCAGGCCAGGCCATTGCGCCGCCGGTGATGCCGATCAAGGACTTCACCGACGCGGAAGTGGCCTGGGCGAACTGGGCGAACGGCCGCAGCGCGCTCGACGTGGCGCTGGACGTGGCCATCGGCATCCTCAAGGACGCCTCCGGCTACAACGACATCAAGGCCTGCCTCGGCGGCGACTGGGGTGCCTGCGCAGGCCTCGCCTTCGAGGCGGCCCTGCCCTTCGCGGGCAAGGCCAAGCGCATCCTGAAGGCCCTGGACCGGGCCTGGGACGCCTTCAACAGCTGGATGGGCAAGCTGAAGCTCGCGCGGGACATCCTCGCGCGCGTCGAGCGCTACCAGCAGGCGATGGCCAAGTACGCCGAGGACCTGGCCGAATGGAAACGCCAGGTCGAGGAAGCGGCCGAACGGGCCAGAAAACTGGAGGAGGAAGCGGCCGCGGCCAGAAGAGCCGCACAGGAACGCGCCGCGGCGGCGGCCCGCAAGGCCGAGGAGGCCAAGGCCACCGCGGCCCGGCAGGCAAAGGAGGCGGCGGCCCGCGCCAAGAAGGCCGACCGGCACGGCAAGTCCTCCAAGTCGGCCGAGCCGAAGAAGGCCACGAAGAACGACAGCGGCGAGGGGGGCGGAGGCGGTTGCAAGGTCCGCAACAGCTTCACCCCCGGCACCGAGGTCGTGATGGCCGACGGCTCCGCCAAGCCCATCGAGGACGTGGAGATCGGCGAGCAGGTCCTCACCACCGACCCGCAGACCGGGACCACCACCGCCGAACCGGTCTCCGCACGGATCACCGGCGAGGGCGAGAAGCACCTGGTCCGCATCACCGTCGACACCGACGGCGACAAGGGAGCGGCCACCGACGTCATCACGGCCACCGACGGCCACCCCTTCTGGGTGCCGGAGCAGGGGCGCTGGGTCGACGCCGGCGAGCTGAAGGCCGGTCAGTGGCTCCAGACGTCCTCCGGGACGTGGGTGCAGGTCACCTCCGTGGCTGCGTGGACGCAGGCACAGCGGGTCCACAACCTGACGGTCACCGACACGCACACGTACTACGTGCGTGCGGGCGCGGCCGCGGTCCTGGTCCACAACTGCGGCACTCTCAAGAACGCCACGGACGACGACCTGCGGGCGGCGGCAGTGAAGGAGATCCCGCCGAAGAACGGCAAGCCGTTCCAGCGCGACTTCCACATGACCGAGGCCGGCCGGGCCCTGCAGAAGCACACCGACCCGGTCAAGCGCACCGCCGACCACGTCAAGAAGTACCTGCCGTTCCTCAACGGGGCCAACCGCAAGAACGACTACCGTGCGCTGAACGACGGGGCCGAGGTGCTGCTAAATGAACTCCTCGGCAGTTCCACGGCCACCAGATCCATCAACCCGTCCACGCCGTTCTACGGTGGGCACGTTCTCGAAATCATCGAGTCGTCCACCGGCCGCGGCGGGAGATGGAGCCTGCGGGGCGGCGGACTCCAATTCGAGGGATGGCTATGAGGCTCTTCACCGTAGGGGCGCACGAGTACGCGGCCCTCACCGTGCTCGGCAGCGAGGATTTCGACGCCATGGAAGTGGTGGAGATGACCGACGCCGGGCGGGGTGGACTCCTGCTGGAGTTCCGCATGGACGAGGAGTCGGCCACGCTGGCCCACCTCGGTGCGGAAGTGGAGATCCCGCTGCTCAGGGCCTCCCTGGAGATCTTCCGGGAGGACTTCCTGGAGCCCAGGCGCGCAGCGGGCCTGCCGCTGCCGCCCTGGTAGCCCGTACGTTCTGAACCACTGGGGGAGCCCCGCCGGACACGCGTCCGGCGGGGCTCGCCCGTTCTAGGGGGTGCCGGTGTAGGGCACCGGTTCCGGCAGGTCGTCGAGGCCGAGTTCGTGCCGGTCGAGGGCTTCGCGTACGGCGCCCACGAAGCCGTTCCGGAAGTGGGCCTGGTTGCCGTCTCCCACCCCGGCGGTCCGTCTGCGGTCGGGGGCGCTGCCGAAGGATCCGAACATCGTCTCGCGCAGTTTCGTCGAGATCTCCAGCTGGGCGCCGGCCGCGGTGCGGGTGCGGTTGACGATGTTCGCCGGGTCGTCGCCGTTCAGGGAGCTGTCCGTCCCGGCGACGGTCACCGTCACCGCGAGGTCGGGGGTGGCGGCCGACGGGGTGAACCCGTGCCGGTCGAAGGCCCACGCCAGGTTCCGTGTCAGGGGAAGCCGGTGCTGCTGTACAGCGCGGCATTCGAGGGGAACCGGTCGCCCGTGCCGTGGCCGTGGTCGTGGTCGTGGCCGCGGAGGCAGTGGCGCCGTTTCCGGCAAGGTCGTTGAGCAGCGGCAGACCGGCGGCCGCTGCCGCCACGGAAGTCAGGACGTCACGCCGACTGGTGATCTTCATGCGCTGATCATCTCCGACTCCCCGGCGGGCCCGGCCGGCCGGGCGCCCGGTCCGCCCCGGCTCAGCGGGCGCGCGAGGCCAGGACGCAGAACTCGTTGCCCTCGGGATCGGCCAGCACCGTCCAGGACACCGCCCCGCCCTGCCCGACCTCGCACCGCCTGGCGCCGTGCGCGAGCAGCCGGGCCACCTCCACGGCCTGGTCGTCGGGCCGGAAGTCCAGGTGGAGCCGGTTCTTCACCGTCTTTTCGTCCGGTACCGGTACGAAAATCAGCCCCGGCAGCCGGTCGGGCGCCGGGCGGATCTCGTACTCCTCGGGGGAGCCGTTCACCACGGCCCATCCCAGCGCTTCGGCCCACCACCGTCCGAGCCGGCCCGGGTCCCGGGCGTCCACCACGGTCTGCTCCCACTCCAGTGCCATGCAGCGAGCTTAGGGCGTCCGGCGGACCGCGGCCGGGCCGCAGAACCCGTCGTTCTCCGGTTACGCGGCCATCCAGGCGTACCTGCCCGCGAAGCGCCTGTCCATCGCCGTTTCCACGACGCAGGGTCCCCGCAGCCCCGAGGGCAACCCGGCCGAGACGGTGGCCCAGCGCATCGCCGTGGACCTCGCTCCCGACCACCCGCTCAAGATCGGCTGAGGAAACGAAGAACCGTCCGGGCCGGCCCGTGGGGGCCGCCGAAACCATCACCGAACCGCAGGCTCCACCCGAAGAAACCACCCCCACCCCAGTACCCCCCCAGG
>NZ_JBEZBN010000097.1:0-15472 GCF_040647115.1 Streptomyces sp. NPDC044571 | reverse complement strand
GCCGCCGGCATCTGGCACAACTGGACCACCGGCACCAAGATCAAACGATCCCTGATCGCCTACGACCACTGAGAACATCGGACTCACTCATCTAGGGCTGTGTGATGTTGTGGTCAGTCGGCGGGAGCGAGCTCGAACGGAGTGACCGGGCTAGCTCAGCGGCGGCAGGAGTCCGCATGGCCTCGGCCCATCCGCTCGATGGCGTCCGCACCCGGCTGGCTTGCCGCACCCCGCGTGGTCGCCGGTCACGCCGGTGTCGCACGCCTTCCGGACCGCCTCCGGGGCCTCGCCGCCACCGGAGCTCCCGCTCGACCTGGTTGATGCAGGCCCTGACGTCCGCGTGGGCGGCGGGTGCCGTGAGGGCGGCGGTGCCGCCGAGTACGAGGGTCAGGCCGGTGAGGATTCCTGGGATACGGGCCGATGTGCGCAGGGGACAGCACCTGCTCTCCGGGATCTTCGCGCGGCCAGGAGCCTGAACGTGCCGGATCCGCGGGTGGGTCGCGGGGGCAACGGCGCCGAGCGCACGCGGCCGGTGTACGCCCGCTGGGCCCGTGCCCCCGCACCGGACCGGCTCGGCGGGGCTCCCCTCTTCCCTCGACGCCGGATCAGCCCCCTGCCGCACGCACCCGCGGGGGCGCGGCCCTATCCCGCGTCGAGGAGGAGCCGTTCCTCGCCCGCGTAGATGTTCATGTCCGGCCCGCGCAGGAAGCCCACCAGGGTGAGCCCCGATTCCAGGGCCAGGTCCACCGCCAGGGAGGACGGGGCGGAGACGGCGGCCAGGACCGGGATGCCCGCCATGACGGCCTTCTGCGCGAGCTCGAAGGAGGCCCGGCCCGACACCAGCAGCACCGAGGCCGTCAGCGGAAGGCGGCCGGCCTGCAGGGCCCTGCCGATGATCTTGTCGACGGCGTTGTGTCGGCCCACGTCCTCCCGTACGTCGAGCAGCTCGCCCTGCGCGGAGAACAGTCCGGCCGCATGCAGGCCACCGGTCCGGTCGAAGACCTTCTGCGCCGCGCGCAGCCGGTCGGGCAGCTGCGCGAGGAGGCCCACCGGGATCCGCACCCCGTCGGCGGCGGCCCCCGGGAAGCGGGTGGCGGTGCGCACCGCGTCCAGGCTGGCCTTGCCGCACAGGCCGCAGGAGGAGGTGGTGTAGACGTTGCGCTCCAACGTGAAGTCGGGCAGTGCGACGCCGGGGGCGAGCTGCACGTTCACCACGTTGTACGTGTTCGAGCCGTCCTCGGTGGCACCCTCGCAGTAGGTCACGGCCCGTACGTCCGCCGGGGAGCCGAGCACGCCCTCGCTGACCAGGAAGCCGACGGCCAGGGCGAAGTCGTCGCCCGGGGTGCGCATGGTGATGGCGAGCGGCTTGCCGTTCAGCCGTATCTCCAGAGGCTCCTCGGCGACCAGGGTGTCGGGGCGGACTCCGCTCACCCCGCCTCGCACCCGCACGACGCGACGGCGCTCGGTGACCCGTCCCATGCTGATCAGCCCGCCGTTCGTTCTGTGCACGTGGTGCACCTCTGCGTGCACCCTGACGGGCCCATTCTCGCGGATCCGTCGTCCGCGGGGCTCCCGGCAGGAAGATCCTCCGGAATCTCCAAATTAGTGGGCGGTAATCCTGTTGGTTCACGTGCACCTCTACCCACCGGTAGCAGGTCAAGCTGGGGCATCTGACTGCCGTACAAAGGGGGACCCCGCCCATGACCGGTTCACGCGTGGTGGCGCTAGGGCACTACCAGCCCGCCAAGGTGCTCACCAACGAGGACCTTGCGGCCATGGTCGACACCAGCGACGAGTGGATCCGCTCCCGGGTCGGCATCAGGACCCGGCACGTGGCGGGCCCGGACGAGCCGGTCGACGAGCTGGCGTTCCACGCCGCGGGCAAGGCCCTGGCCGGCGCCGGGCTGACTCCCGACGAGATCGACCTCGTGCTCGTCGCCACCTCCACCGCGATCGACCGGTCCCCCAACATGGCCGCCCGGGTGGCCGCCAAGCTGGGCATGGGCAGCAGTCCCGCCGTCATGGACCTCAACGTGGTCTGCTCGGGGTTCACGCACGCCCTGGCCACCGCCGACCACGCCATCCGGGCGGGCTCCGCCACCCGCGCCCTGGTGATCGGCGCGGACAAGATGACGGAGATCACCGACTGGAGCGACCGCACCACCTGCGTCCTGACCGGGGACGGGGCGGGCGCGGCCGTCGTCGAGGCGTGCGACGAGCCCGGGATCGGCCCGGTCCTGTGGGGCTCGGTGCCCGAGATGGGCCACGCGGTACGGATCGAGGGCTCGCCGCCGGTCTTCGCCCAGGAGGGCCAGTCCGTCTACCGCTGGACGACCAGCCAGCTGCCGCCGCTCGCCCGCAAGGTGTGCGAGAAGGCCGGTGTGGCTCCCGAGGAGCTGGCCGCGGTCGTCCTCCACCAGGCGAACCTGCGGATCATCGAGCCGCTGGCCCAGAAGATCGGCGCGGTCAACGCGGTGGTCGCCCGCGACGTGGTCGACTCCGGCAACACCTCGGCCGCCAGCATCCCGATGGCCCTGTCGAAGCTGGTCGAGCGCGGCGGGATCCCCTCGGGTGCCCCGGTCCTCCTCTTCGGCTTCGGCGGCAACCTCTCGTACGCCGGCCAGGTCATCCGCTGCCCGTAGGGCCTGCCGGGGCCGGGCAGGAGCGGGCTTCCGCCGCCAGGGCGGCCATGAGGACGACGACGAGTGCGAGCAGCTGCCACATCCCGGCAGCCGCCGTGCCGACCGGGACGGTGGCCAGGACGAGCACCATGGCCGCGGCCCGGAAGCGGGCCGGCCCGATCCCGAGTACGGCCCGGAAGGCCAGGTCCCCGGCGAGGTAGACCGCCACCCCGCCGGCCAGGACGACCGCCGGGCCGGGGTCGAGCTGCTCGCCCAGGTGTCCGATGGTCTTCTTGACCCCCGCGGCGAAGGCCGCGATGCCCAGCAGCATGGGCAGGAAGGCGTAGTAGTAGGCGAGCATCGCCAGCTTGAAACGCCGCTCGGGCGCGGTCTCGGCGAAGACCTCCTCGGCCCGGCCCTCGTCGCGTACGAAGTACATCCACCACAGGGCCGACGCGATGGCCAGTGCGAGGAAGGCGCCCGCGGCGATGCCCGGGGACAGCGTGAGCGAGCCCACGCCGATGCCGATCGCGATCACGGACTCGCCGAACACGATGATCAGCAGCAGGCCATGGCGCTCCACCAGGTGCCCGGAGCTCATGCCGCCGAGCTGGTCGCTGACGGTGGTCGTCGCCCTTTCGGCGTTCGCCGCCTGCTCCTGTCCGCTCGCGGCGGCCCGCTGCACCACCTGTGGCACCACGAACTGGATCAGCAGGGCCAGCAGCCACAGCCCCCAGGCGGGCGGCCCGTCGAAGTACGCGGCAGCCGTCACCACGAGCGCGCACAGCACGTTGGGCAGCGCGAACCACAGCACGCCCAGCCCGTGTGCCTGGGTGAAGAGCGCACTGTGCACGAGGACGACGCAGAGGTACCCGAGCCCGAAGGCGACCCCGCCGGCCCCGAACGCGGTCGGCACCGCGAGCGCGCACACGAGGAAGGCCCCCATGGCCAGGATGAGCAGCACCCTGCGCGCCGTACGGTCGGGCGGCACCTGGTTGGTCAGGTGCGCGTAGCCCCCGTACATCCAGAACAGCACGGTGAAGATCACGACGACCTGCCCCGCGCCTCGGAGGCTGATGTCATCGGCGAGCAGCACCGTCAGCTGCGTGATGGTGAAGACGAAGACGAGATCGAAGAACAGCTCCAACGTACTGACGCGGTGCTCGGCTTCCATGCGTGACTCCCCCTGACTCCCGGACGTGCGGCGCTCATATGACCGCCTCCCCGGCCCCGGTGTCCAACGGAACACGGCGTCCCGTGGTGCTCTGCGGGGCATGCGTGCAGGTCAGCGAGCGGCCTCGGGCCGAATACCTGGTCGGAAGCACCCCGATCCCCTGCTATTGTTGTCCTTGTCGCCGCGGGAAACCGGGGCCGACCACCTGGTCCGGGTGGCGGAATGGCAGACGCGCTAGCTTGAGGTGCTAGTGCCCTTTATCGGGCGTGGGGGTTCAAGTCCCCCCTCGGACACACAGAGCAGGAACCCCACTTCGGTGGGGTTTTTTGCGTTTCCCGTGCCGTGACGTGCCACTCCGTGTTCCCTGGGGAGGTCTTGTAGAGGTCTTCCCACGGTGATCAACCGCGGGAAGGCGTGGGGTAGCGTCGCCGCGCTGCGGGGAGAGGAGCGGGGCATGCGCGAGATCAGCGTCCCACCGGTCGTCACGGACCCACCCGTCGGCGGCCTCGCCGACGTCGTCTTCCGGTACGCCCAGGAGGAGCCCGGTCGGATCGTCTTCGGGCGGAAGGCCGGCGGGCTGTGGCAGGACGTGACCTCGGCGGAGTTCGCCGGGCAGGTGCTCGGGCTGGCGCGGGGGCTGCTGGCGCAGGGCGTGCGGTTCGGGGACCGGGTCGCCGTCATGTCCCGGACCCGGTACGAGTGGACTCTGTTCGATTTCGCGCTGTGGGCGGTCGGCGCCCAGCCCGTGCCCGTCTACCCGACCTCCTCCGCCGAGCAGGTGCACTGGATCCTCCAGGACTCCGACTGCGTCGCCTGCGTCGTGGAGGACGAGGACCAGGCCATGACCGTGGGGTCGGTGATCGAGGGGCTGCCCGGTCTGCGCAGGCTGTGGCAGCTCGACGCCGGGGCCGTCGAGTCGCTGGTCGCGGACGGGCGGGGGGTCGACGACGACGTGGTGCACCGCCACCGCCGCGCGGTCACGCCCGATGCCGTCGCCACGGTCATCTACACCTCGGGGACCACCGGGCGACCCAAGGGCTGTGTGCTGACCCACGGCAATTTCATGTACGAGGCAGACACGATGGTGGCCCGCTGGGAGTCCGTCTTCCAGGCCGGCCCGGGGGAAACGCCCTCGACCTTGCTGTTCCTGCCGCTCGCGCACGTGTTCGGGCGGATGGTGGAGGTGGCGGCGGTCCGGGCCCGTGTGAAGCTCGGGCACCAGCCGGTGCTGGCGGCGGCCGAGCTGCTGCCGGACCTCGCCGCGTTCCGGCCGACGTTCGTGCTGGGGGTTCCGTACGTCTTCGAGAAGGTCTTCGCGGCGGCCCGGCGCAAGGCGGAGTCGGAGGGGCGCACGAGCGCCTTCGACCGGGCGGTGGAGACGGCCGTACGGTACGCCGAGGCGCGCGAGCAGAAGGCCTTCGGCAGCGGGCCGGGACCCTCGGCGGCGCTGCGGATGGAGCACCAGCTCTTCGAGAGGCTGGTGTACGGGAAGGTCCGCGAGGCGATGGGCGGGCGGGTACGGCACGCCATGTCGGGCGGTTCGGCGATGTCGCGCCGGCTCGGGCTGTTCTTCGACGGTGCCGGGATCACCATCTTCGAGGGGTACGGCCTGACCGAGTCCAGCGCCGCGGCCACCGCGAACCCGCCGGGCGCCACCAAGTACGGCACGGTGGGCCTGCCGATCCCGGGCAGTACGGTGCACATCGCCGAGGACGGGGAGGTCTGGCTGCACGGAGGCCACGTCTTCTCCGGATACCTGGGCGATCCGCGCGCCACGCAGGAGGTGCTGCGGGACGGCTGGCTGGCGACCGGGGACCTGGGGAGGCTGGACGAGGACGGGTACCTCGTCATCACCGGGCGCAAGAAGGAGATCCTGGTGACCTCCAACGGCAAGAGCGTGTCACCGACGGCCCTGGAGGAGCGGGTGCGTTCGCATCCGCTGGTCTCGCAGTGCGTGCTGGTGGGCAACGACCGGCCGTACGTGGCCGCGCTGCTCACGCTCGACATGGAGGGCGTCGCGCACTGGCTGTCGCTGCGGGGCCGCCCGCAGCTGCCGGCCGCGCAGCTGGTCCACGACCCGGACCTGAAGGCGGAGGTGCGCCGTGCGGTGGTGGCCGCCAACACGCTGGTCTCGCAGGCGGAGGCGATCCGCACCTTCCGGGTGCTGGGCGAGCAGTTCACGGAGGAGCGCGGCCTGCTGACGCCCTCGCTGAAGCTGAAGCGGCGGGCGATCGAGAAGGCGTACGCGATGGAGGTGGCGGCTCTCTACCAGTCGTGAGCCCACACTTCTGACGATGCGTCACTTCACTGCCCCGGCTGCACTGACGCACCATCGGCTGCCGCACAGAATGCGGGGATTCCGACCGGAGGGGATCCCCATGTTGCGACCGATCCGCGTCCTGGCCGCCGCCGCGGCGGCGCTCGCGCTCGTCTCCGCCTGCGACTCCGCCTCCACCGGTTCCTCCCCCGGCTCGCCGGGGGCCGCCGGGAGCTCCCGCGGGGTGAGAAGGACACCGACCTCGGGGCCCGCGCCCGGTACCTGACCGGGCGCTGGGGGTGGCGCTGCTCGTCCTCGTCGCCGCGGTCGCCGCCGCCCTGAGCGCGCTGCGGAACTCCTCCTCGGGGCGGGCGATGCTGGCCGTGCGGTCGGCGCCCGCGGCGGCGATGGCCTCGGGGGTGTCCGCGCAGCTGCCGGCGCTCGCTCCGCTGCTCCAGCGGCCGCCCGCGGTACTGGTCGCCGACGAGCCCTCGCTCGGCCTCGCGCCGCGCGTCGTGGAGGAGGTCTACACGCTGCTCACCGAGCTGCGCGACGCCGGGACGGCGCTGCTGCTGGTGGAGGAGGAGGCCGCCGGGATCCTCGGGGTCGCGGACACGGTGGCCTACCTCTCCCAGGGCCGGGCCTCCTGGTGCGGGCCGCGCGCCGAGGTGGAGGCCGACCGGCTCACCGAGGCATACCTGGGGATGGGCCGGTGAGCGGCGGGGGCGTCCTGGAGGCCTCGGGGATCAGCGTCCGCTTCGGCGGGGTCAGGGCCCTGACGGGGGTGGCCGAACGGCGCGGGGAAGACGACGCTGTTCGACGTGTTGTCCGGGATCCGGCGCCCCGATCGCGGGCGGCTGCTGCTGGACGGGGTGGACATCACCCGCCGCTCCCCCGTGTGGCGGGCCCGGCACGGGATGCGCCGGACCTTCCAGCGCCGGCAGCTGTTCGGGCAGCTCAGCGTCGCCGCCTGGACACCCTGGGCCGTGGCCCCGCGGCCCGGCGGATCGGACCGGATCCCGCCCTCTTCGACGTCTGACCGGCGGGGTCCGCCCGAAGTCCGCTACGGGCCCGGGGCCGTCAGCCGCGTACGCAACCGCGGATCCGGTACGCGGGCTCCGCCCTCGGGGCCGAAGCGCAGCGGCAGCCGGGCCCCGGAGGCGAGGACCGCCTGTGCGGCGGCGTCAGCTCGCGCCGTGGGCGGGGGCGAGGGCCTCCACGCGCTCGGCGAGCGCGAAGTCGGCCTCCGTCACCGTGTCCCCGGCGCTGTGCGTGTTCACCGACAGCCGGACCGTGTTGTAGCCGAGGGTCAGGTCCGAGTGGTGGTTCAACTCCTCCTGGACGGAGGAGATGTGGGCGACGAAAGCGCTGGCCGCGAAGTGCGTGCCCAGCCGGTAGGTGCGGACGATCCGGTCGTCTTCGAGTGACCAGCCGGGCAGTTCCCGCAACCGGTCCTCGATCTCCTTCTGCGAAAGCGGTTCACTCGGCATGCGCCGGCTCCTTTTCCCCGTGACGTGGTGTCAAGGTTCCCACAGCGCGCGCCGGAGGGAAGCTTTCGCGCCATAGTGCGTGCGGGTAGTTCCGCGCCTTCCGGGACCAGGGCGCCGCCCCTATGCTCCTGCGCCGGACGTGACTGTTACCGCCGGTAATGGACCTCAAGGGGGGCCTCTTCATGACGCGCACAGGCAGTTCCAGGCGCACCTTCCTCGCGGGGGCCGCGGCCACCGCCGGGGCTTTGGGGGCCTCCAACGCGCTGCCCTCCCCCGCCCACGCCGAGGACCGGCCCGGGGCCCCGGCAGCCCCGGCCGCCCCGCCGAACGGGCGCCGGGTCGCCGTCCTGGGCGGCGGGGTCGCCGGGCTGACCGCGGCCCACGAGCTCGCCGAACGCGGCTTCGCCGTCACCGTGTACGAGCGCCGCGCCCTGGGCGGCAAGGCCCGCAGCATTGACGTCCCCGGCAGCGCCCGCGGCGGACGGCGCCCGCTGCCCGCCGAGCACGGCTTCCGCTTCATCCCGGGGATCTACCACAACCTGCCCGACACCATGCGGCGCATCCCCTTCCCCGGCAATGCCCACGGCGTCTGGGACAACCTGGTCGCGCCGCCCGAGATGATGTTCGCCCGGGCCGCGGGCCGCGAGGACCTGCGCGCCCCGATCCCCTGGCCCGGCCAGTCGACGGCCGTCCTCACGCCGGACGAGATCCGCCGCGCCCTCACCGGCATCCTCCAGTCCCTGGTGCGGCTGCCCCTGCACGAGACCGCGTACTTCGTCGACCGCGTGCTGGTCTTCCTCACCAGCTGCGACGAGCGCCGCAACGAGGTGTGGGAGCACACCCCCTGGTGGGACTTCGTACGCGCCGCCCGGATGTCCAACGAGTACCAGCGCATCCTCGCGGTCGGCATCACCCGCAACATCGTCGCGACCAAGGCGGAGGAGGCCTCCACCCGTACGGTCGGCGCCCTCGGCGAAGCCTTCGTCTTCAACGCGCTGGGCCGCGGCGCCGACGGGCCGCCGGACCGGATCCTCAACCTGCCCACCAACGAGGCGTGGATCGACCCCTGGGAGGCCCATCTGCGCACGCTCGGCGTGGAGTTCAGAATCGGCTGGACCGTACAGGAGGTCCAGTACGGGGCCGGCCGCGTGAGCGGGGTCGCGGTCCTGGACCCGGCGGGTGCCCGGCAGACCGTGACCGCCGACCACTACGTGTCCGCGCTGCCCGTCGAGCACGCCCGCCGCACCTGGAGCGCCGCGCTGCGGGCCGCCGACCCGATGCTGGGGCGCTGCGACCGGCTGGAGACCGACTGGATGACGGGCATCCAGTTCTATCTCACCGAGCGCGCCCCGCTCGTCCACGGTCATCTCAACTGCATCGACTCGCCCTGGTCGTTGACGGCGATCCAGCAGGCGGAGCACTGGCCCGCCCGGGACTTCCCCGCCGACTACGGCGACGGGGTGGCGGTGGACTGCCTGTCCGTGGACATCTCGGACTGGGACAAGCCGGGGATCCTGTACGGGAAGACGGCCAAGCAGTGCACCCGTGAGGAGGTCGCCCGGGAGGTGTGGGCGCAGCTGAAGGCCTCGCTCAACGACACCGGAAAGACGCTCCTGAAGGACAGCGCCCTGCACTCCTGGTTCCTGGACCCGGGCGTGGACGGTCTCGGCACCCCCGACCCGACCAATCAGGACCAGTTGCTGATCCACCCGACGGGCACCTTCCACAACCGGCCGAGCGCGGGCACCCGCATCCCGAACTTCTTCCTCAGCGGGGACTACGTCGCCGTGGACATCGACCTGGCGACGATGGAGGGCGCCAACGCCTCCGCCCGTGCGGCGGTCAACTCCCTGCTGGACCGGGAGGGTTCCACGGCGCCGCGGTGCCTGGTCGCGCCCATGTACCGGGCCCCGGAGCTGGAATCGTTCAGGCGGCACGACCAGTGGCGCTACCGTCTCGGTCTGCGCAATGTCCTCGACGTGGGCTGACCTGGGCCGACACCCTCGACTACCGTCCTGGGCATGACCACCACGACGCCCACGGTAGGCGCCCTGCTCCGCACGTGGCGGGAGCGGCGCGGCATCAGCCAGCTGGAGTTGGCGGGCCGCGCCGGCTCCTCCTCGCGTCACATCAGCTTCATCGAGACCGGCCGGTCCCGGCCCAGCGAGGAGATGGTGCTGCGGCTCGCGGACCGGCTGGACGTACCCGTCCGGGAACGCAACGCGCTGCTGCTGGCCGCGGGTCACGCCCCGCACTACGCGCAGACCCCGCTGGACGACCCGGCGATGGGGACGCTGCGCGAGGGGCTGGAGCGCCTGCTGACGGGCTACGAGCCCTACCCGGCGCTGGTCGTGGACGCCACCTACCACGTCGTCGCCGCCAACCGGGGCATCGCCATGCTGCTGGACGGCCTGCCGGAGCACCTGCTGGCTCCGCCGCTCAACGCCATGCGGATCACCCTGCACCCCGAGGGCCTTGCGCCGAGGATCCGCAATCTGAAGGAGTGGCGCGGGCACCTGCTGGCCCAGATGGAGCGCCAGATCGCCCTGGCCCGCTCCGCTCCGCTGCGGGCGCTGTACGAGGAGGTCGCGGCCTTTCCGGTTCCCGACCTGCCGGGCGACGCCGAGCCGGACGAAGCCGTCCCCTACATCGCGCTCCCGCTGGTCATCGAGCAGGGGGGCCGGCTGCTCTCCTTCGTGTCATCCATCGCCACCTTCAACACGCCGATGGACGTGACCGTCGCCGAGCTGGCCATCGAGACCTTCCTCCCGGCCGATCCGGCGACGGCGAAGTTCCTGCGCTCACTGGGCCCCTGACTCCGCGGCCGTGCGCAGCGCGAGCTGCTGGCACACCCCGAAGAGGGCGACGGTGACCGCCTGCACCGGGATCCACACGAGCCCGGCCGTGGTGGGGGCGCTCCACAGGAGCAGGGAGACCAGGCTGAGGGCCGCCCAGGCGTAGTTGGCCTCTATCACGCACCGCACCGGGAGGACCGGCGGACGGCGGCGCGAGGCCAGCCGGCCGACGCCCGCGCCGAAGAGGAGCAGGAAAAGACCCAGTTCGAACAGGGCGGCCTGGCCGACTCCGAGGAAGCGGCCGAGCGGCGCGGAGAAGACGACGTACGCGAGGCCGTTCCCGGTGGTGACCACGGCGTCCAGGGCGAGGAAGCGGCGCAGCGCGGCCTGCGGCGCGGTGGTGCGGGCGATGCTGCCGAGCAGGGTTGCGGACATGGCGGATCAGCCTCCGTCGAGGTGGATTGCGGTGAGATGAGCCGGGTCCCGGAACCGAGTGCGCGGCTCGGAACCCGCTGCCCCCACTGTGCCGCCGGCCCGCGACCGGGTCGATTACCTGTGAGGTCATGCCGGTCGAGGGCCGGCGGAGCGCCCAACCTTCTTTGACCCGTGTCGCAAGAAACGTTGGGGTTCTCCTGTGCCGCCGCGAGGCGGGAGGCTAGGCTTCACGCAGCCCGCAACGCTCGAACGTCCTCTCGACAGTGGAGACATCACGGTGCCAGCCGCCGCACGAACCGACCTCGCCGCGGCCTGGGGCCGTGTCGCGGCGCTGGCGGAGCGGGGCGGCCGGGATCCGGCCGACGTGCTGGATCCGGTGCGGCTGAGCCACCTCTCCGGCGTGGAACCCGCCCTCATTCCGGGGGTGGTGGCCGGGACGGCGCCCGAGGAGGGCCTGTGCCCGCGGGTGCACCGGCGGTTCCTGCGGTTGCGCGCCACTCGGCGCGACAAACACGGCCGGGAGTGGTCACTGGCCGCCATCGCCGAAGAGTTCGACGCGCCGGGCGCCTCGCTGGGCCCGCTCAACGCGGGCACCGGCCTGCCCCGGCTGGGCCATGCCGCGGGGGTGCAGCGGTTCTTCGGGGTGTACGCCGGTTTCCTGCTCGCGGACAGCAAGAGCGCGGTGGAACGGGCCCTCGCCACCGCCTCGGGCACCTCCGGCTCCGGCTCCGGCTCCGGCAGTGCTGACGACCTGGAGCACCTCTCGTACCTGACGGGCATGTCCCCGCAGGCGATCCGGCTCACCCTCGACGGCAGGCCGCCGCTGCTGCCGCTGAAGGAGCAGGTCCGCCAGCGGTTCGAGCACCTGCGCCGCACCCGTCCGCGCGAGGACGGCCAGGCCCACTCGCTCGCCGCCATCGCCCAGTCCTTCGACGCGTCCGGGCAGTCGCTGACCCGCCTGGTCCGCGGCGAGGGGCTGCCCAACCTCGCCGCCGCCGCCGGCATCCAGCGCTTCTACGGCGTCGAGGGCGGCTTCCTGCTGGCCGACGACGCCGAGGCGGTCGGCTGCGCGCTCACCTGCATCGAACGCGAGCTCGAAGCCGCCGAGCGGGACGCGGAGAACCCGATGCTCGCGGTGTTACGCGCGCACGACGTACGCAGCATCGTCACGCGGGCCGGCCGCCTCTCGCCCGCGGGCTGGAAGTCGCTGGCCGACCATCTGGACGACCTGCTGGCCCGCGAGGGCCAGCTCGGACGTCCGCCCGCCGGCCGGGGGGAGCCGGCGCGCGCCGTGCGCGAGTGGGAACTGGCTGCCGAGGGGGGAGCGCGATGAGGACCACACGGACCATGCGGAAGCTCGGCGAGGATCTGCTGGCGGACGCGCGCCTGGCACGGCCCGCCGAGGCCGGCGAGATCATCGCGGGGCTGTGCGCCGCGTACGGCCGCCGGCGCGGCGGGCAGCGGCCGGTGACGTTCCGGTTCGCCGGGTTCCCGCCCGACACGGCCAGCGGGCTGTGGCTCCAGATGGCGGACCGCGACCTGCTCGTCATCGAGGAGCACACTCGGCCCGAGCACCAGCTCGTCATCGCCTGCCACGAGTTATGGCACGTGGAGGAAGGCGCCTGCGACCGCCACGGACCGGGACCCGCCGTGGCCGCCCGGCTGACCGGCCCCGGCGCAGACCTCGGACGGCTGCTGGGCGCGGACGCCGGCCTGGGCGGCGTGGTCCGGCAGGCGGCCGCCCGCGCCGCCGGTGAGGATCCGGCCGAGATCCAGGCCGAGACCTTCGGACTGTACCTCGGCAAGATCCTCAAGACCTTCCTGCCGGCGCCCTGCGAAGAACAGTTCCCCGAGGCGATCGAACGCATCAAGACCTCCTTCGGCTGGGGACGTTGAGCGCAGACCGGTGACGCCACCCCGGCACCTGGTCCCTGCTTCCCCCGCCCAGCACCTCCTCCGCCGCTGCGCCGAGCACGGCCCTGACAGAGAGCGCCTCACGATGAACCAGTCTTCCCCGCCCCGCCATGCCGTCGTCATCGGCGGCAGTCTGGCCGGTCTGCTCGCGGCGGCCGTCCTCGCGGAACACGCCACGGTCACCGTCATCGACGCGGACACGCTGCCCGAGGGACCGGAGCCGCGGCGCGGGCTGCCCCAGGCCCGGCACGTCCACCTCCTGTGGTCGGGCGGGGCGCGCGCCATCGAGGCGATCCTGCCGGGCATCACCGAGGAATGGACGGCCGCGGGGGCCATGCGCCGCAGTCTGCCCACCGATCTGGTCACGAAGACCGCCCAGGGCTGGCTGCCGCGGCACCGGGAAATGCAGTTCAACATCTCGTGCAGCCGTGACCTCCTCGACTCGGTGGTCCGGGCCCGTGTGGTCGGCCTGCAGGGCGTGAGCACCCTCCAGCAGGCCAGGGTCCGCTCCCTGGAGGGCACGGCCGACCGGGTCACCGGCGTACGGGTCGACACCCCGCAGGAGAAGGGCCGGCTGGTCTCCGCGGACCTGGTGGTCGACGCGAGCGGGCGCGGCTCCCGGGCCCGGATCTGGCTCCAGGAGCTCGGCATGAGCGGCATCCGGCAGGCCGAGGTGGATTCCGGCCTGGTCTACGCGACCCGTGTCTTCGAGGCACCCGCCGGGTCGCACGCGATGGGCTTCCCGATCATCAACGTGCAGTCCGACCCGCGCGTGCCCGTACCCGGGCAGACGGCGACGATCGTGCCGATCGAGAACGGGCAGTGGCAGGCCACGCTGTCCGGCACCCGCGGCGGTCAGCCCACCTCCGACCCCGATGCCTTCGTCCCGTTCGCGAAGGGCGTCCGCGACCCGATCGTCGGTGAACTCCTCGAACACCGCAAGCCCTTGACGGACGTCACCGTCACCCAGGGCACCGCCAACCGGCGGCTCTACTTCGAGAAGGCCGACCTGCCCGACGGCTTCTTCGCGGTCGGCGACTCGGTCGCCACCTTCAACCCGCTGTACGGGCAGGGCATGACGGTCGCAGCTCAAGGCTTGCTGGCCGTACGCGCCCTGCTGCGCGCCAAGGGGCTCGCCCACCCGGCCATCGGCCGCGAGGCACAGCGCGCGCTCGCCCCCCTGGTGTCCACGGCCTGGGACCTCGCCACCTCGCAGGACATCCTCTACCCGGGCGCCACCGGCATGAAGCCGCGGGCCGGCGCCGGACTGCTCACCGCGTACGTCGACCGGCTGATGACCGGGGCCACCACCCGCCCGACCCTGGCCCGCGCCCTGCTCCAGGTGATCACCATGAACAGCTCCCCCACCTACTGGGTCCGCCCGTCCGTGGTGTGGGACGTGCTGCGGGCCTCGGACCGGGGGGCGCTGAAGGCGGCCCCGCTGACCGCCGCCGAGCGTGCCGTCGCGGGACTCGACCGGGACGCCGCCGCGGAGGCGGTCGAGCCCGCCGACCCCGTGGGGCCGGTGGGCCCCGTCGGCCAGGCCCGATGAGCGACAGCCTCATCCTGTACGTGCCGGGGGTGGTGATCGGCGTGGCCCTGTTGATCAAGGCGCCGACGCTGCGCCGCAGTTGGGGGCAGCCCACCGTGCGCGCCGTATGCACGCTGCTGGCGGTCGGCACCCTGGTCATGTTCCTCGCGGCGCCGCCGACGATCGTCGCGGTCAACGAGCTGACCGGCATCGTCAACTTCTCGGCCCCGCTGGTGTACAGCATGCTCACCGCGTTCTCGGGCGCCTGCATCGTGCTGATCCTGCACTGGGGCAGCCGCCCCACCCCCGGCGTGCGCCGGGCCACGCGCCTGACCATCGCCGCGTACGGCGCCGTCGCGGTGCTGATCGTCTCGCTCTTCGCCATGGGGGACGCGCCGGTGGAGCGGGTGCGCGACCTGGACACGTACTACGCCAACACCCCGTGGCTGCGCGAGATGATCGCCTGCTACCTCCTCGCGCACACCGTGGGCAGCACGACGCTCACCCTGCTGTGCTGGACGTGGATGCGCCGGGTGTCCCCCTCGATGCGCCCGCTGCGCACCGGGCTGGCGCTGGTCATGCTCGGCGGGGCGCTGGACGTGGGCTTCCTGGTCGCGAAATGGGCCGCGGTGGGCGCCCGCTGGAGCGGCCGCGACTGGGACGACCTGTCCACCTACGTGGCTCCGCCGCTCGGCGCCGCGGCGGCCCTGCTGCTGGGGAGCGGGTTCATCGTGCCGCTGATCGGCGGGTCGGCGGCCTGGCGCGACTTCAGCCGGTACCGGCGGCTGTACCCGCTGTGGAAGGCGCTGCGCGGGTTCGCGGCATCCAGCGCACAGACCGTGCCGCTCACCTGGTGGTCACCGGTCGGCATCCGGCTGATCCACCGGGAATCTGTGATCGACGACGGGATCCTGGCCCTGGCGAGCTGGTTCGACCCCGCCGTGCGGTGCGCCGCGTACGAGGCCGCGCGGGAGGAAGGCCTCGGCGAGCAGCGGGCCGCGATCGTCGCCGACGCGGCGATGCTGGCGGCGGCGTGCCGGCGCCGGGAGGTCGCGGATCTGGCGGCGGCCCGGGAGGGGGCCGCCGCCACCCAGGGCCCTCCCGATCCGCACCGCCTGGACTCGCGGCCGCTGGCGGCGCTGGCGTGGGAGTTCCGCCGGTCCCCGATCGTGGCGGCCGCCCGACGGGACGTCTGCGGCCGCCCGTAGGCAGGGGCCCGGCACGCCCCGCGCGCCTGAGCGTGGGGGTGCGCCGG
>NZ_JBEZBN010000096.1:0-15537 GCF_040647115.1 Streptomyces sp. NPDC044571 | reverse complement strand
AACCTCATGACCCGCCGCCTCACACACGAGACCACCCACAACTGGCGCGACAGCCAAGCCAAATGAAACAGACAACCGAGAATCAAACGCTCACTAAGGATCGACCCGGGCCCGGCCCCAGGGGTCGTTTCCACATGTCGGCGGTCGGTACCCACGGCGTCATGTCCGGCTCGCGGCTACTGGCGGGTCAGTTGCCCCGTGGTGTCCGAGCTGGGATTCCGGGGCCTGATCGACCTGAGAGACTCCCAAACTCGGTTCTGGCACAGATCTTGGGGAGTGGTCGCGGAGGGTGACAGCTTCGTTCGATTGCAGGGAGGGGCACCGACCTCGGGGGCCCTCAGCGTTCACGCATTCTGGTCCACCACCAGCGCGTCGTCGACCACTCCTTGTAGTTGGGCTCCGGCAAGGTGCGGTGCTCGAATTCCTCATCGATACGCGTGATCAATCGGCCCAAGTCCCGTTTGGCTCCGGGCGGAAGGTGGAGCATCGCCCACTCCAGGTCATCACGGGCATCTCCCACCCCGGGCGAATCGAACGCGGAGGCGTCCAGGTAGCGTCCGGGCTCCTTAAAAGCCCACTCGAAGCATGAGAGTGCCTTGGCGACCGCGTTGGGCCACATCTCCTGGTCTTCGACCCGGCGGATCGCTGCACGAGTCCGCGCGGAGACACCGGGGACCCTCAGAACCGGATACTGACATCGTGGCCGCCACCGCTCTGCACGGACGGCCTTGGGAGGCCTACGCGGCATCGCCCTTTCGGATCAACATGGCGCCATCCTGCCATGGCGGGGCACCTGCATGCACTGGCTATATGCCGGCCGCAGCAGGGGTTCCTACATTCCTGTTCCCGCGCAGCACTTGGGAACATCGCGAAGGGTTACTGGAGAAGGATCATCTTGCGGAGTAGTTCGAAGCCGGCGCGGCCGTAGAGCTGCCGCTTGATTTTCTTGATGCGGTTGACGGCCCCTCAATGCTGCCGGAGCTCCAGTCGAGAGTGAGCCCGGCTGTCACGGCGTCGAGGTCTCGGTGCAGGTGGAGTGCGAAGCCGGTGAGGCCGGGTAGCTGGCTGGCGTCGACTGCGTCGATCCAGGTGGAGAGTGTGGAGCCAAGGCGGTCAGTGAGGATTTCGCCGAAGTCGCGGACGTGTCCGGCGGCCTGGTCCAGTGCTGGGCAGTGGGTCAGGACCTCCTTCAGGCCGGCCCTGTCTTCCTCGTTCAGGGTCGTGGGGTGTCGGGTGAGCCAGCCGGTCACCTGCCGCACTGTCGGCGGTCGCGGCGGCGCGCCAGCCGGAGCCCCGCGGAGGGTGGCGATGTGGGCACGGACCATCTGGTAGGTGACGGGTGCGTTGTCGGCAACGAGTTCGCTGTGGAGGTGGGTGACGCTGGTGCATCCCTCGGCGAAGCGTCGCTCCAGGTAGGGCTTGTAGGGGTCCAGCCTGCTGGGTCGGGGCCGGTTCTCGCGGATGGTGTCCTGCCAGCGTGCGGCGTTCGCGTATCTGAGCACGGGGTTGAGGCCCCAGCCCAGGTGCCGGGCAATCGCCCGGCGTGAGTGACCTTGGGCAAGAAGCCCGTGGACCAGACCATGGGCGGCCTTCTTCCGCGCGGCCCGCCGGCCGACGGGCACCGAGTCGTCCTGCGGCCGACCGGAAGCCAGCCTGGTCGCCTCGGGCAGGGGGCCACTGGAGGAAGGTTTGCGCAGGCAGTCGCGGTGGGCGGCGACGCAGGTCTCCACCGCTCGGCCGAGGCCCTGCCACAGATGGAACCGGTCAGCGACCTGCAGAGCATCGGGGGCACCGCGTCGGGCACCCTCGGCATAGGCGCCCGCCCGGTCCCGGCAGATGATCTCCACGCCGGGGTGGCGGATCAGCCAGGCGGCCAGCGGTCCGGCTTCTCGCGTCGGGAGCACATCGACCACGCGATGGTCTTCGACGCTGGTCAAGACCGTGGAGTAGGTCTGGCCGCGGCGGATCGCGAAGTCGTCCACGCCCAGCACACGCGGCGTGTCGAACAGTGGGTCGGGCAATGCCATGACCCTGCGTAACAAGGTCATCCTCCCCGCGCCGAAGCCCAGCTGGGCAGCCAGCCGAGCTCCGGCCCGCCCGGCCAGCGCGAGCCCCACCCGCTCCAGGGCGTGGTTGAGCCGGGTCGTGAACCATGCGTGCGGGGCGGCCAGCCGGGAGAACGGCTCGGCGAACGTCCGGCGCGGGCAGTACGCCGCCTCGCACATGAAGCGCCGTACCGTCAGCCGGATCACGAAGCCCTGCTCAGCGAGGGGAAGGTCCCTCAGCCTGCGCTGGTATCGATCGTGGACCCGTCCCGAGAACCGGCCGCAGTCCGGACACGCAGCCCCGGCCGCGCGGCCTATCGCCACCACCTCGACCGTGCCGAACGCGGCCGTGCCGCCCAACGACGCGAATACGCCCGCATCCGCAGCGAGAAAGGCATCCGCTGGGGCGGCAGACCACTACCCATGCCGGCTTGACCACCCAACCCGGCGAACCTTCCCGGTCACAGCACTATCGGAATGCCGCGCCTGTCACCAGGGGCTGCGGACCCTGACGCCCAGCGCCCGGACCCGGTGCTGGTCATCCAGCGCAAGCCTCAGCAACAGGTTCTCGCCGACCCGTCGTGCCGCCAGATGGTGCAGAGGCTTTCCAGGGCCGCTTCGGCGACCTCTGGCTCTGCGTCCGCCGCAGCGAGCACCAGGGCTTCTACGACCGGACTGGTCCGGAGTCCCCCGACCGCCCGTGCCGTCCGGGCCCGCTGGCCCGCGGGAACGGCCGGGTCGGCGAGGGAGTACAGGACGTTCGCCGTGTCACGCGCAGGGCAGTACCCGGACCACGTAGGCCAGCTGCGCGCCCACCATGATCAGGTACTGCAGGGGCATGAAGCATTCCCACCGGCAGCAACAGCAACAACGGCAGGACGACCATCCAGCCACCCCGGATCCGCTGGGGACCGCCGGTCGGCGGTCCGAACCGCCGACCGGCCAGCAGGACGAGCACGAACATGGTCGCGACTGTCAGGAGGGGAACCCCCGCGAGTCCGACCCGCATCTCGAGTACGAACTCCTCGGTGAAGGGATCATCGCCGACAGCGGGCAGCACCGAGGCCGCTGTCACCCAGGCAAGCACGGCGGTCAGGACGTAGCGCCGTAGTGAGATCCACAGCCGCTTTCCCGTACTCATGACAGCTTCCTCACTTCAGCAGCTCTTCATGCAGGTGCCGTTGAGCCAGGTGCGGTCTTCACGGGCCTTGTCGAAGAGGCCCCCGTCCGGCGCGTCGTAGCCACTGGTGTGGGCCACGGCATCGACGGCGACCCGCCGATCCTTGGCCTTCTGGCTCTTCTGCCGGGTACTGCACCACTTCCATGTCCGGGTAGGCGTTGCCCGTACGGCTCAACGAGTCCGAGCCGCTGGTGGTCGAGACGTTCAGCCAGTTGTCGACCGATCCCACCCACATCACCGGCTGCACCCCCTGCACGCTCACCCTGAGCTTGTTCGCGGGAGGGGGTCGCCCACGTGATCAGCACGCTGCCGACTGACCGGCAACAGGAGTTGATCGCCCTGGTCGGGGAGTTGGCAACCGCCGAGACCAGCCCGGCTCGCCGTGAGTTCCTGGGAGAGTTCCCGGAGGGCTTCGGGCTCGTCGACGATGCGTCCTGAGTAGTTTCAGGAGTGGAGCAGGAACGGCTTGCGTAAGAGCTGGGAGTCTGCAGGACCGAACATCAGGCGCTTCAGCATTTTTGCAGTTCCCTGGAAGTCGACCGGGCAAGATCACGCAGTGGTGCGGCCTGGCCACTCGATATGACGAGACCGCCACCATCCACCTCGCCGCCGCCTTCATCCGGTCAGCTGGACGATACGGAGGGATCGGCTCGGCAGCTGTCCCTCTCCGTCTCGACTACCACTTCGCGAACGGCGTTCGCATTGCGAGCTCGGGAGCGGCTCTTCGCAGGGCGGCACCGAAATCACCGGCCAAGCCGGTGAGGAGCTCCAGCGCTGCCGTGCGCGACAGGATTTCCACCTCAGGGTCCGGCTGCCATGCAGTACCCGAGGTGCATCGGATCTCCGTGGTGTCCCCCGCGGGCACGAAGGTCAGGCATCGCTCGATCCCCTGCCCGTAGAGGTCGATCTCGGCGGGCCGGTCCGTTCGCAGACTGTCGATCGCCTCGGGAAGTTGCTCCATCACTGATGACAGATCGTACGAGATGTTGACCGGCCATTCCTCTTGACCGAACCCAGAGATGATGAATCGTGCATCGGTTTCGGAAAGCAGCTGACATGCGTCCATCGCCAGCGACTCGTAGTCGTCGGAGAGCTCGATTGCCACCAGATCGGGCGGAAGTTCCGCCGAAGGGGAGGTGAGGGACATCCTCATGTTCATTTCACCGTCACTTCACTATGGGGAATGCTGTCTTGTAGGTCCCATCAGGTTTGGGAACCATACGGACGTGAGTCGGTTCCACGATCGAACCATCGGGCTTGATGACCTGGCCCATTCCCGGTGGGATCGGCACTTCGCGTACCCCGGCATTAGGATCATGATGTGACTTCAGGAACTCTACAGCCTTGGAATTGTCCAGCCACTGCCCTTGATCATTGCCTGTGGACCGGGCACGGTCCGTGAGGCTCTGCGTGTTCTTCGTTCCCGCTCCGTGCTCACTGAACGTATGGCCGAAGGTGGGTCGGCTCTTCTCGTTCCAGTTGAGGTCCTCGGTTGCCTTCTTGCACGGTTTGAGTCCGAGCGGATCCGACCAGGTGTGAGGGTTGGACACGTAGGACCGGGGGGTGGGTGCAGGAGCCAGGCCCAGTGGGTCGGGTGTCAGGTACTGCGCCACTTCGGGGTCGTAATGTCGGAAGTAGTTGTAGTGCAGGCCGGTTTCCGGGTCGAAGTACTGGCCCGGAAAACAAAGGGGGGTATAGGTCGTACTGGTTGCAGCCCACGTCGTCGTGCCCCACAGGGTGCTGCGCATGCGCCACGCCAGATTTCCCGCATCGTCGATCAGTTCACTTGGCGTGCCGATCAGGTCGGTGACGATGGAAAAGAATCGCTCGGCGATCAGTTCTTGTGGTGCGTCAGGTGCAAGAATGCGCTCTGTCTGGGTGAGCGGATGCAAGCCGTCGTGGTCCCACGTGAGCGCCACAGGATGGGGCAAAGCCGCGCCGGTGGTGGTCTGCTCGCACAGCAGGCTGTCGTCCCAGACGAACGACACCTGCTCGATGGGCGCCAGACCGCTGGCTGCCAGGCGCTGCTTGGACACACGGCGGCCGAGCGCGTCGTACCGGTAGCACCATACGGAGCCGTCAGGTGTGGTGACGGATGTCAGACGGTCCTCGGCGTCCCACGCGTAGCGCCAGGTATCGGGTTTCCGAGACAGGCGGGTCTTCTGTCGAAGGACGATCCGGCCCTGGGCATCGCGTTCGTAGCGGACGCCTCCTGCACGGGTGAGCTGCGTGCCTTTGTAGGAGCGGGGGCCCGTTGCGTCCTGCTCCGCGTGCGCGGCCGGCCATGACGCCTCGGTCTGGTTGCCCACCGAGTCATAGGAGTAGCGCTCGGTCCAGTTCTCGGCGCGAACTGCCGTGACACGGCCGGTCGCGTCGAGGTCGAAGCGGCGACGCCCCGCGAGCTCGTCGTCGATGCCGATCAGATTGCCGTCCGCCCGGTAGGCGTAGTCGCGGCGCTGGAGTGACCGTCCGTGACTGCTGACACGCTGTTCGGTCATGCGGCCCATCACGTCGTAGCCGTGGGACAGCGTGAACGATTCACCGACGCGGCGTACCAGCTCCTGGCCGGCCGCGTCGCGTTCGAAGGTCATCGTACGGCCTGCAGCGGTCAGTGATTCTCGCCGGCCAGCCGGGTCGTACGTCCAGGAGCTGGTGGCACCGCTGGGTGTCGTCCTGCCGGTTCGGCGGCCGAGGAGGTCGTACTCGAAGGTGAGCTCGCGGCCGTCGACGGTCTCGGCCACGAGACGTCCGTGGCGGTCGCGCAGACGGGTGAGGGTGACGTCAGGGGTCGTCGCCACAGCGAGTTCGTCGAAGACGTCGTACTCGAAGGTGGTGACAACGCCCGCGGCATCCTTGCGGATGACCTGTCCGAGAGCGTTGTACTGGAACCCGATGCTCTCGCCCATGCCGTTGGTACGTGAGATCAGCCTGCCGGCCTGGTCATAGCCGTAGGCGATGGTCCGGTGGTCGAAGTCGGTCTCGGTGACGAGCCGCCCGGCCGGGTCGTACCCGTAGCTCCATGCGAGGCCCTGTGGGTTCCTGACCTGCGCCAGCCGGAGATTGGCATCGTGGGTGAACTGGTACCTGAGCCCGTCCGGGCCGGTGCGGGAAGCGAGAAGGTCGAAGTCGGCGTACTCGTAGGTGGTCGCCCCACCCAGCGCATCGGTGTGGCTGGTGCAGTTGCCTTCACCGTCGTACGTCCAGGAGTGCTCGCTGCCGTCGGCCTCGACACGACGGGCGAGGTGCCCTTCCACGGTCCACTCGAACCGAGCCGAAGCGCCCAATGCGTCCGTGAAGGAGATCGGCCGACCGAATCCGTCGCGTGAGATCCGTGTCGTTGCGCCGAGTGGGTCGGTCAGCTCGACCTGCAGGCCGGCCTTGTTGCAGCGGACGACGGTGATGTGTCCGAGGGCATCCCTGGTGGCGACGAGATGGCCCGACTCGTCGTAGGTGAAACGTGTCGTCGCCCCCGTCGGGTCCGTGAGGGAGGTTCGGTTTCCGCGCGCGTCGAACGTCTGGCGTGTCACCGATCCGTCCGCGTTCACCAGGCGCACAGGCAGCCCGGAGGCGTCGTACTCAGCGCTCAGGGTCCGTCCGTCCGGCCTCACCATCGTGGTGAGTCGTCCGGACTCGTCGAAGGTGAAACGCTCGACATTGCCGAGGGGATCCGTACGGGATAGAAGGCGGTTGTGACGGTCCCGCTCGAAGCGGGTGACTCCACCCAGTGCATCGATCTCGGCGACGACGTGGGAGTGCTCGTTGACGACGAACTGCTTCGTGTGCCCGAGGCCGTCGGTGATCGACGTGGTCCTCAGACCTGTGCCGGGATCGGTGTCGCCCCAAGTGAAGTGGGATTCCATGTGCCCGTTGGATCCGGACTGGTGGATACAGCGGTCCTGGTCGTCGTAGACGTAGTCGTAGTGGTTGTTGTTGGTGTCGGTCCAAGAGGTGATGCGGCCGTGTTCGTCGCAGCCGAAGAGCAGGGGGCGCCCCGAGGAATTGACGACCTCGGTGAGGTGGCGGTCGGTGTAGCCGTAGCGCAGGATCTCCTGGTCGCTCCCGTCCGGCGCCGCACCCGCGAGGTGCAGAGCAGTTACCCGGCCCTCGGCAGTCGTAAGTTTCAGGTGGTAGCCGCCGTGGTGGACGATCGAGGTCGGGGCGCCGGCCTCGTCGTGCTCGAAGATGATCCAGCGGCCGTTGCGGTCGTCGATCTGAGCCAGGAGCGCGAGATCGTCGCTGTGATCGTTGAAGTGCAGGACCCGTCCGGTGCCCGGGTCGGTGATGGTGTAGCCGCCTGCGACCCTGCCCAAGGGCCAGCGCCGGCCGTACGTGGGCATGACCGGAACACCGGGAGCCGGGTGGGGGTAAGCCAGCAGGCTGCCCTCGTCGCAGCTGAAGACGACGCCCTTCGAGTCGATCTCCAGCCGCTGGTCCACCGTGCTCGCCCAGGTCGGACCGAACCAGCGCCCGGAGCGGCGTGAGGAGTCGAAGGTGCGCTGAAAGACGAGGGGCAGTGATCCGGGCAGCGCGATGTCCGTCTGCGGCAGGAGCATGCGGCCGGTAGCCATGTCCACCGGGTCGCCATCGCAGACGTTGTCATGACACTTGTTGCTGCTGTGATTCGGATCCCTCTCGTGATCCCCGCGGCTGCCGCCCGGCTTCTTGCCGTCCAGGTGCTTGGCGTCGTCCAGGTGCCTCGCCGCCGAGCCGAGCCTTTTCGCGGAACCCAAGCCCTTGGATCCGATGAGTTCGGGCAGCATCTTGCCGATGCCTTCGGAGGCGGGTTGAGGGCGCGGGCGAAGTTGACGATGCCGGCGGTTCCCTTGACCACGCCGCCGACCAGGTGGGTGGTGGCGAGGTCCAGGTAGTCCATGCCGTCGCCGAGCTGCTCGGTGTACGAGGGCTTGGGCGGGGCGGCGTCGCGGGCGGCGCGGACGGCTGCCGCGGTGGTGTCGGCGACCTCGTTGCGCTGCTTGCGGGCGTTGTCGAGCTTCTCCTGGGCGGCGTGGGCCATGGCCTTGCCCGGATCGTGGAAACCCTCGGACGGCTTCGGGGGCAGGTGGTCCTTCTTCGCCTCGTAGGCATCCTTGTATTCCTTGACGAGCTTGTTGTGCGCGGTGCGGGCGTCCTCGGAGGCCTTCTTGGCCTTGTTGTAGTCCTCCAGGGCTTCCTTGGCCTTGCCCTGCGCCCACTCCACGGTCTCGGCGAAACGATTCATTGCATCGGCGGCCTTGCCGAAGGCGTCGGCGGCCTTGAACCAGCGCGGGGGCTCCTTGGCGACCTTCTCGCGGAAGGTGTCCGCGGTCTTGCCCTTCAGGCCGTCGGGCTGGGTCATGGTCTTCAGCCCGTTGCCGACCGACTCGAAGGCCGCCTTGAAATCGTTCAGGTGCGACACCTGCTCGCGGATCTTGGAAACGCTGCCGTAGACCAGCTTCTTGAGGTCGTCGGTCTGGCCGAGCTCCAGCTCGGAGACGTCGGCGCCGAGCTGGTTGGCTGCCGAACGGGACTTGTCGCGGATCCAGTCGCCGGCCTCGTCGAGCCCGACCTCCTCCGCCAGGTCGGCCGTCTTGTCACCGGCCCACTCGATGGCGTCGCCGACCTTCTCGACCCCGTGCTCGACCTTGTCCTCGATCGAGTCCGGTACGAAATCCCGCCAGCCCATCAGCTACCGCCCCCGTTGCCCTTCGTCTGCTCCAGCAGGTCCTTCAGCGACCCGATCCTCCCCGACGAGGTCACCGTGTCCTTCGTGTCCGACCAGGTCTGCTTGATGTCCTGACCGCTCTTCTCGAAGGACTCGGCGCTGTAGTCCGGCTTGTAGACATCAGCGCTGAAGATGTCCCCCCAGGACTTCTTCTCGATCTCGTCCTCACTGGCATGCGGGTTCCCGTACGCGGCGTTCGCCACGACCTTGAACGCGCCCTGGACGTACTGGTCCTCCTCCCACATCGTCCCGGCGGCGATGCCGAGATTGCCCGCAAGGGTGGAGGCGTTCTGGATGAGGCTGCGCACGCCCCACTCCCAGCGCTCGCAGAAGTCCTCGAAGTCCTTCGACAACGCGCCGTGCCCGGTCTCCATCGCCGTCATCGACAGGTTCTCGAATCCCGCCCCCTGCGAGGCCCCGGCCGCATCCCCCGACTCCCGCAGCTCCGAAATCGCCGCCCGCAGACCCTTCTGGATCGCGGCCACCGCCTGTGGGGAGACCTCCAGGTCACCATCGCCTGCCATCAGGCCACCTCCGCGGACTCGGCCTCGGCCTCGATGTCCACGGCACAGGCGTCGGGGACGATCCCGGCGACGGGCGGGAACAGCATCGACCCGTCCGCGTCGGCTACGTTCACGGCAACTCCGGCGGGGCCGGCCACCTCCGGGACGACCGCATCGACCAGACGCGCGCCCAGGATTGCCAGGTAGGGCCATTCGCGGCCGGCTTCCCCACGGGCTTCGGCGAACCGGGCGAGCGCTTCCTCGTCCGTGAACGCGTAGAACCAGCGGATCCCGCCCGAGACGGCCGACATCAACCCGCCCTCGGCGTCCGCGCCATCACCGGCAAGGGGCACGAGCAGCACTGCCCGCCGGAACTCGCCCACCAGGCGTCTGGGATCCCCGGTACCTGCTCGGTACGCGGCTATCTCTGCGGTCAGTTCCATGCTCTGCGTCCCCCTTCAGGGTGATTGACACCCCGGAGGGAACATTACCTTGATCACCAGAACGCCTGATGAAGGGTCATGGCGGTCTGCGCCGCCGAAACTGCCGGAGTGGCGGCGGCTGGGCAGTAGGCGGCACGCGAACCCTCGATAGCAGTTCGGTGATCTGCGCCTTCATCGACGGATCCTGCGCGCTCATGGTCTGCAGGCCAATCTGGAGCCCATGCGCACCTCCGCCAGCCACCGGCCCGGCCCGATGCGCGCGGAGGCGCTGGATGTCGTTCGAAACCCCCACGTGGCCAGGGTCCGGCTCGTCGAAGGCAGGCCGCCCCGCTCAGCGTCTTGTTCGCCATCATCGGATGCTCCTGCCAGGCACCGGGCCCTGGGCCGCCATCCCTGTTGACATCGCAGTCGTCGACCTGCCAACCACCCGTGCTGGCTTGGGCGCAAAGTTTGGCATGAAACACGTTGATTGCCGGATTCAATGGAAATGCTGAAAACGGCCCATCGCCCGGATAGAGCCGCGTGTCGCCTTCGGCCCGCAGAACGACGTCCGCCTTCACGAACTCTTCGACGGCCGGTGGGCGACCGTCGTCCGCACGGCGCTGGAGCAGGAGCAGGCTCAGTCGGGAGAACGCGCGATCACCTACAACCCCATGGCCGCTCTCGGACCGGACACCGTCCTGCTCATCGAGGACCACGCCCTGTACGAAGACAGCGAGGACTGAGGCCTACTGATGCTCTCGCTCTCACCTTCGCTCAACCCGTATTCTCCGAGCGGCTCCTGCCCGAGTACATGGCCGCCGACCCGGTCACCCCGGCTCCGGGGCTGCCCATCGTGCTCGACATGCCGGGCAAGGTCGCCGACTTCCTCCGGCCTCGGTACTGGTGGACTCGCGTATTCACGAGTACTGCTGCCCAAGCGTCGTTGCAGTCACTTGTGATGGAGGCGTCGCAGAGGCGTGGTCTGTGCCAGCAGTAACTCGCGGTGGGGCGTCGATGGCTAATCTGCTCCCATGCCGGAGAAGGTGCCCAAAGCGATCAAGCGTGTGAGCAAGCAGGACCTGGTAGGACTCGATCGAGGCCGGCGCGCTTCGGCCGAGGTCCCAATGAGGCCAGGACGGGCCTTGCGGGCCGTGACCGGATCCGTGCTGTCCATCGGCATGCTGACCGCCTGCACGTCGGCCTACGATGTCGAAGACGTGGCGTACGCCGGTGACTACGGCAGCCACCCGCCGCTCGCCGTGGTCGGATACCCGTCCACGGGATCCTTGGGCATCACCCAGCAGGTGGTGTGGCGCATCGCCGACGGCAAGGTGGGCGAGCTGGCATCGCTGGTGGCCGACAAGGAGGCCAAGGGCGTACCCGAGAAGACCGCCGAGAACTGGATCGCGGCCTTCGGCAAGGGAGCCCGGGGCAAGGTGACCGCGGAGTTCTACGACGAGGGCTCGCTCCGGCAGGAGGTCGTGCTCTATCTGCACGAGACCGGCCAGGTCAAGCAGATCCAGGTCCGGGCCACCAGAGTGGACAACAAGGACGTCTGGCGCGTGACCATGGACGAGCCGGTCCCTGAGCAGGCCACGGCCGTGCACCCGTGGGTGCCGAAGAAGCCCGGCGAACTCGGTTCGAAGACCGTACGGTGAGCTGATCCGGACCCGTCCTGGCAAGGGGCGTCGTCTGCGCGGGCAACCGCGTAGGCGGCGCCCTTCTCCCTTGTCGCCGGAAAGCGCCGCCGGACCGGCGCGCCGGCCGGCGGGAGCCGTGGCGCCGGGTCCTGGCGGCCGGACTTCGACGTGCGATACCGGGCCACAAGTCCCCAGCACTGCGTCGCGCAAGGGCGTACGGTCCCGAGCCGCTACCACCGCCATGTTTTCGGCGGGGTGAACGGGTTCAGACACGGATTCCGTGAAGGTGACCAGGAGCCGGTTATGTTCTGTGGTCGGCCGGAGCCTTGCTCCGAGGCTGTGCTGGATGGATCTCTGTGCGCGAGAATGCTCGGCATGACGACTTGAAGAGCACCGGCCGGGCGAGAGCATTGGCGAGAGGTCGGGAGTTGGAACACGATTCCCGACGGCGATCGACGCGTCTGCGCCGACTGCGGAACGCCGGTCTGTTCGTACCAGTACCGCTTCCATCCACCCGAGTCCTCGATGTTCGAGCGGTGCATCGGACTCGCCTGGTGTTCCACTTGTCGGATCCACTCCGGCAACATGGTGTACGTCCCGCGGAACCGAGTCCTGGTCGACCTCCTCGCATCTCTTCCTCCTGAGCAGCGAGAACGGCTTCTGCGTTCGGAGACGCGACTGATCGAGTTCCTGGATCGCCAGGCCCGAGGCGTCAGAAGTTAGGGTCGGCGGCTGACCGCGATCAGAAGAAGGCGCTTGCGCAGTAGCGGAAGTTTCGCTCCTGACCCGCGGCATCATCCCCCTGATTCCGCCGGATGGGTGCGGTTGTGCGAGGCGGTCGCGGTTCCGGTAGCCGCTTGTGATTGGGCGTCATGGTGGCACCGGTTGGTCGTCAGCGGAGATCGGGTGGGCAGGGCTTCGGCGTAGTCGAATGACGTCCGACGTAATGATCGTCGGACTTGTTCTCTTCATGAGATCCGGTTCTGGCGAACTTCTGTGGTGCCGGATGGGTGTGGTGTGGTTGCGCCTGCCACACTTGTTCGGTGCGCCCCGCGACCGGCGGTGCGGGTGAGAACGGATCTCAGCGTGTCTAGATGGATTGTGCTTGCCATACCCGTCGACGGTGTCAGCGAGACGGATCGAAACGCACGAACGCTCGCGGAATTCGACGGCAGTCCGGAGGAAGCCGCATCGGCCCTGCTGGAGGCGGCGAGCACATACGAGCACAAGCTCTGGAAGGTGAACCGACGAGAGATCTTCAAGTGCTCCAGTCGGTCCTACTTCCTCCGGATCCACGGCCGAATGGCCACGTACGGGTTTCTGCTCCAGCTCGCCGAGCTGGTCCACGACACCACGGAGTCCACGAGCAAGTCCCCTGACTGAAAGCGGCCCCCCACAGAAGCTGTGCCAGAACCTGATGGCACAGGACGCGGCGGGGCGGGTGTGGCCATGAGGGTCCGTCCTGGTAGGAGCTGTGCTTCAGCCAGCCCGCGACCTGACGGACCAGGTAAGTACTTGCGACGCTTTCGCCCGAGCGATCGGATTTCCCGGCCAAAGGGCGCCAGTCCTGCGGCACGTTCGTGATGCGGCAACCGTGACGTCTGCGCCGGTGGGGCGGGTTGTAGCTCGCACACCCGACCACCCGCCGCACGCAGGGTCGCCGCCTGCTCTTCGAATTCGACCGCCTCGCGCGGCCCGAAGATGACCCCGCTACGGGCGCCCGGACGGCGCACCCCGACGACAGGCCGGTAAACGGCGTCACCGGTGCCGTTTCCGCACCCGAGGTCGTAGTTTCGGGGCCTTTCGCCAGGGCGGCCCCCCGCACCGCCGTGGACCCTGCGAGGGGAACTGTGCTGTCGCTGTCCGGCAGGGCGCGGGCCACGGATAGGTTATCGGCCGTGGATTACATCCCGCGGCGGCCGCCGAGTGAACTGCCCTTTGACGGCTCCGACATCCTCCTGCGCTACACCTGCGAGATTCCTGCGCTGCCTTACGAGTTCGAGGACACCCTGGAGGTCTGGTCGGTCGGGATCCTGCAGTACCACGGCGAGGATGGATGCCCGCACTGCCCCGCCTGATGCCGAGTGCCGCTTCGAGGATGGAACGCCGATCGGCGAGATGAGCTTCGTCCGTATCCGCGACTACACCCGAGACCCTGCCTGGGAAGCCGCCGACTCCTACACCGGTGACATCGAGAAGATCGTCTCGGTGTGCACGGATCCCGCCTACGCCATGACGCCGGGCCTTCACTGGTCGCCCGAGTTCGAGGAACGCATCGACTGCCCGGCCGGGGACCTTCTGATCATGGACCGCGTCCGTATCCAACGGCAATGGCGCGGGTTCGGTATCGGTGCTCTCGCCGCGGCGGAGGCGATCCGCCGGCTGGTGCCAGGATGCTGCGCAGTGGCATGCGAGCCGGCACCCACCGACGGCGACTTCGGCGGGGACGAGCCCGGCTACCAGGCCGCTCAAGCCAAAATCGCCAGGGTATGGGAGTCGGTCGGCTTCAAAGCGTTCAATGACGGCGTCTACCTTCTGGACCCGGCGCTCCAGCACCCATCGACTGCCGCACCACCTGGCAAACGCACTTCGGGCGGCGGTAGGCGCCCTCAGGCCGCGAAGGCGGGCCGATCGCGCGGCGCGGTCAGCGGCCTGCTTCCCGCCCTGTCGGCACAGTCCGCCACGGGCCCGTCGGAGGACGCTTCCCGCGACCGATAGGCGGCGGGCCCAGTGCGCTGTCGTTTGGAGAGGTCAGCCGAGCCAGACAATGTCGATGACGTACAGGCGGCCGCTGGACCGGTTGATGAAGTAGACGGCCGTCAGCTGCCCGACAGAAGCAGACCGGATGTCCTCGCCTTCAGGGTCACGGCTGTCGAAGGGCGGAAAGGACCAAGGGTCGCGGGAGGCAAGGTCCAGGACATCACGGACCATCTCCACCGCATGCCCGGGCAGCGCAGTGAGCACCTTCGCGGCCTGTGGGGAGAGCCGGGCCGGCCATGCGCTCACGGGCGTGCCCCGAGAACGTCTTCCAGGCCGATGCCGTCGGAGTCGTCCAGCCCGGAAGCGATGAAGGCATCGACAGCCGAGGCGGCTGCCAGGCGCGCTTTCCAGGCGCGGACGACCTGATGGAGGGGAGTGAGGCTGTAGCTGTGCCGGGCGTCTTCCAGTGCCTGGGCCCAGTCCCGCTCGAACGCCGGCATCCACTGCGGGGCCCGGGGGTCTTCCCGGACCCGGGCAAGGAGCTCCGCAGCCGCGGTGGGAGCGGGCGCCGGGGGTGGTGCGGGCGCGTGTTCGGGCTGGGCGCTCATGGGCTCCTCCAAGTGTGTTTCCCGACCACGGTACCGGGCCTGAGAGAGGCTCATGGGGGATCCTGAGGTGTCCCTCTTTGCTGCGGAGTTGGCAGTGACGGAGACCGGGGCGCAGCCGGTCGGGGAAGAAGGCTGTGGCAAGCTCGGGTGCTCTCTGGACGAGCTCACGCAACTGTGCTCGCCTGGGTGAGAAGCCCAGGCGGGCAGGGCCGACCGACATGCACGTCAGCCTTTGACGCGGACCAGCTTCACTGCCGCGACCTCGTTGACGTTGACGGTCTTACCGTAGTCCGGGTCTGCCGCAGTGGCCTGGGCCTTGACCTCGACGTCGCGTGCCTGGAAGGGCGTGATCCCCGTGGGGTGCGCTCAAGGCGCTGCTGTGGTCTCGTGTCCGAGCGTTGATCAAGGACGCAGACCTGCGTCGCTCAGTCTCGGCGCCTGACCGGTTCCCCGAGCAGGTCGCTCAGCTCTGCCTGGACGGCTGTGAGCAGCGAGGATCCCCAGACGGTCAGGGTCTGCTCCCAGGGATGCCCGAAGGTGCCCAGGCGCAGGTCCTGGGTGACGTGGAGGTAGTAGTCGCCGTTGGGGTAGGTGCCGTGGCCAGGGACCGGAGGGCGGCCGGGTACGCCCACGCGGCGGTTGTGGTCTGGCGGTTCCGGTCCAGTGCCCAGTGGCGGGAGATGCCTGCCGAGTTCGGTCCCTGGGCCACCGTCTACGGACGCTTCCGCGTCTGGC
>NZ_JBEZBN010000095.1:0-15594 GCF_040647115.1 Streptomyces sp. NPDC044571 | reverse complement strand
GTCGGCCTCCACCTCGGCGCGCGGCCCGCACCAGGAGGCCCGGCCCTGGGTGAGGGCCCCCGCGCGGGGGCCGAAGGGCCGACTGCTGTCCTGCGTGCCTACTCGGCGTCCTCCGCCTTGATGCCCAGTCCCGGGAGGAGTCCCGGGAGGAGCGGCGGCAGGGTGATGTCCGGCTGCGGTACGGCCGGGGAGGCCGCGGGGGCCGGGGTCCCCTGGCTCCCGGGCGGCTGCAGCAGGTCTCCCGCGCCGCCCAGCAGGCCGCCGGGCGCCGTGGAGGGCTTGCCTCCGGTCGCCGGGGGCGGGGTGGCGCTGGCCGACGGCGCGCCCGCCGCGGGGGCGGACTGCTGCGTGGCGGCGGGAGTGCTCGGCTTGGCCGGCGTACCCCCCGGACTGCGGGTCTGCTCGGGCGGCTTGGGTAGCAGGCCCTGCAGGGGCGCCACGTCTTCGTCTATGGCCTGGAAGACCGACTCGACCTCTCCGCCCACATCGGTGAGCTGCGCCGGGAGCTTCTCCCGGAGTCGGCCCCAGGCGTCGCGGTGCGAGCGGGAGAACGTGGACAGCGTCTGGATCGGGCCGAGCGAGCCGTCCCGTTCGTACGCGGCCTGGAGCAGGCGGTGGCCCTCGGCCGCGTCGTGGCTCATGCCCGCGAGGGCCCGGCGGATGGCGCCGAGCGACTCGTGGTCGAGTACGCCGGTCCGGCCGCGCTCCATCAGCCTGCGGGCCTCCGACAGCCGGTTCGAGGCCTGGTCGAGATAGAGCTCGCCCCGGTCCGCGTCCTCGTCGGCCATCCCGAGCTTCAGGTCCTCCATGCCCCGCTTGATGGGGTAGAGGGAGTCACCCGGCAGGGCGTCCGTGCTGGCAGCGGCCACGCCGCTGAAGGCCCCCGCGGCCACACCTACGGTGAGGCCGCCCGCTGCGATGCCCTTGGACCAGCGGGAGCGGGGCCGCAATTTCCGGAGCGAGGTCGCCCGGTGGGCGCCGCGGCCGGTCCGCTGCTCGGGCACCTGAGGGTCCGCAGCAGCACCGCCCCCGGCCCTTTCTTCCCTCACCATGGCCTCCATGGCGGCCACGAGCTGCGCTCGCTGCACCACTTTGACCTCGGGGTCCAGCACCGGGCGCGGCATTCTTTCGCCGAGCACGCTCGCCAGGGCCAACAGCCGGTCGTGGTCGGCAGATTCGGCAGGTGCCTCGGACTGCTCGGCCGCCGAGTCCGGTTCCGAAGGGTCGGACGGGGTCCGATCCTCCAGGGCCTGGGCGAAGGCGTTCGCCCGCCGGTGCGGAGTCACGTTCGCGATCACTGGCGGCACCTCCTCTCGTCATGACGATCGACTCCCCAAGGTGTCCGGAAGGTTGCCTTCCTTGGGCACATCCACTCTTTCGAGTGAGCGGCTTCGGGCAGGGCGTGTCCACAGGGAGCCTGCATTCCGCACAACGAGCGGCGCGGCACTTGGGTTACGGACGAAGGATGATCGGACCACAGCGTCATCGAGGGGTCACCGGTTGTGGATGAGGGGAAGAGACGGGAGGTGTGGGGGAGGGGTGTCGGGGCCGGCGGTGGGCCAGTGGGGGCGGGTCAGCGGGCGTCGTCCGGGAGCAGGCGGGCCAGGGTGCGCACCGCCCGGTACTGGAGCGTCTTGATGGCGCCCTCGTTCTTCCCCATCACCCGTGCGGTCTCGGCGACCGACAGGCCCTGGAGGAAGCGCAGGGTCACGCACTCCTGCTGCTGGGGATTGAGCTTGCGTACGGCTTCCAGCAAGGCGGCGTTGGAGAGGGACTCCAGGACCGAGTCCTCGGGGGACCGTTCCACCTCGTTCGCGTCCAGCATTTCGCCCGTGGTCACTTCCAGGCGGAACCGGCTCGACTTGAAGTGGTCGGCCACCAGGTTGCGGGCGATCGTCACGAGCCAGGCGCCGAAGTCGCGGCCCTGCCAGGTGAAGGTGGAGATGCGGCGCAGCGCGCGCAGAAAGGTCTCGCTGGTGAGGTCCTCCGCCGTCGCCTTGCCGCCGACGCGGTAGTAGATGTAGCGGTAGACGGTGTCGCTGTACTGGTCGTACAGCCGGCCGAAGGCCTCGGCCTCGCCGGCCTGCGCGCGCTCGACCAGGTCCATCATGCGGGCCTGGTCGCTGTCCGCGGTGGGGCGGCGGGCGGCGGGCGCGCTCGTGCCGGTGGCCGTGGCGCTTCCGCCTCCCCCCGTACGACCGCGTCTGCCCACCGTCGCTCCGCCGTCGGTCAGGGCGTAGCAAGGTCCGGCCGGGCCGAGGCCGGCAGGGACCGCGGCGGCGAAGGCGGGTACGGCGTACGCGGTGGGGACGAAGCCGCGCAGGTGGTCGAGGACCGTTGCGCGCAGCGTAGCCAGGCCCGAGGCGTCAACCCCGACAGGTGGGTACACGGGACTCCCAGAGGCAGAGCTTCCATCACGTGCAGTGCGAGACCGTTCACCCGTCGTGGCGACAGATGGGCGGTGGCATGCGTTTGAGGAGAATAACGCTTCGTACAGGCGGAGCTACACCCAGTTGCTCAAATCACCGGTTCCGACACTTCTGTTGCGTGTCGAAGGCATATTCGGTCGCAGTTGGTGATCGATTCTTGATCGGTTGGGTACGCGGAATGGACGCTTCCACGCTGGCTCGCGACCGAGTGGAGCAGACGTGCGGGCCGTCCGGGCAGCGGACGGGGCCCGGGGAAGGTCCGCCGGGGCGAGGGGCCGGGGGCGGGGCGGCGCAGGTCGGCGCGGCTCGGACCGCTGCGGTGCAGGCGGCGGCCGGAGGAGGGGTGGAGGGGCTACTTGCGGCGGCGGTGCAGCGCGATGGCGGCGGCGGCGCCGCCGGCGATCGCGCCGACCCCGGCGGCGGCCGGGACGCCGACCTTCACGGCCTTGCGGCCGGTGCGATAGTCGCGCAGCCGCCAGTCGTGGGCGCGGGCATGCTTGCGCAGTTTTGTGTCGGGATTGATCGCGTACGGATGCCCGACCAGCGACAGCATCGGAATGTCGTTGTGCGAATCGGAGTACGCTGCGCAGCGTTCGAGGTCCAGGCCCTCGGCGGCGGCCAGGGCGCGGACCGCCTCGGCCTTCGCGGGGCCGTGCAGCGGCTCGCCGACGAGGCGCCCGGTGTAGATGCCGTCCACCGACTCGGCGACGGTGCCGAGCGCACCGGTCAGGCCGAGGCGGCGGGCGATGATCGTGGCCGTCTCGACGGGGGCGGCGGTGACGAGCCAGACCTTCTGGCCGGCGTCGAGGTGGGCCTGGGCCAGGGCGCGGGTGCCGGGCCAGATCCGCTCGGCCATGTACTCGTCGTAGATCTCCTCGCCGATGGCCATGAGTTCGGAGACCTTGTGGCCCTTGACGATGGACAGGGCGCTGTCGCGGGCGTCCTGCATGTGCTCGGGGTCTTCCACGCCGGCGAGCCGGAACCAGGCCTGCTGCCAGGCGAAGCGGGCGAGTTCGCGGCGGTCGAAGAACTCGCGCTTGTACAGGCCGCGGCCGAAGTGGAAGATCGCGGCGCCCTGCATGACGGTGTTGTCGAGGTCGAAGAAGGCGGCGGCGAGGTCGTCGCCGGCGACCGGGAACTCCGGTTCGGCGGGCGGCTGCGGCTGCGGTGCCGGCTCCTCCGCCTCCAGGCGCTGCGCGGTCTTGCGGGCTGCCTCGGCCGAGGCCTCGCCTGCAAGCACGCTCCGCGCGGTGGCGGAGCGCCTACGGGGGGTGAGCCATCCCAGAGCGGCCATGACGCGAGCATAGCCACTGTGTTCGGGAGTTCCCGCACGGACGGGGTGCCACCGCGTTAACTCTTCGGGGCGCGGGTGTGACGCGGCGGCGCGGGAGAATGGGGGCATGAGTCCTCTGCTGCGTCGTAAGGAAAAGAAGCGTCCCGGCGAGCGCATGGTCACGCTCGTGGGGAAGCCGGGGTGTCATCTGTGCGAGGACGCGGAGGCGGTGATCGAGGCGGTCTGCGCCGAGGTCGGCGCGCCGTGGGAGAAGAAGGACATCACGCAGGACGCGGAGCTGTACCGCCTGTACTGGGAGCAGATCCCTGTAGTCCTGGTGGACGGCGAGCAGCACACCTTCTGGAGGGTGAACCCGGACCGGCTCAGGCGGGCATTGGAGGGCTGACCGCCCGGGCGGTTGCCATCATGGGCGTTTTGTGGGGTCTCGGGGGCGTATTGATGAGGAGTGTGTACCGTTTTGCCCCCCTCGGGATTTGAACGGGTTCAGCGTGTTGCGGGTTCCCGTCCCGCGCACCCCGACCGCGTGACCCCGGTCACTTTGCACGGACAAAGCGGACACAATCTTTGTGCACGCGTTCACAAAGACATAGCCTGCTTCCGACGGGGCGGTCTTGGGACAAGTGACCGCCTGCAGCCCCGCTCATCCCGCAGGAGCATCGTGGCAACTGGCCGAACTCACCGACCGGCGACCCGCAGCCGAGGTATTCCCGAGGCCACTGTCGCCCGGCTTCCGCTGTACTTGCGCGCACTCACCGCGCTCTCCGAGCGATCGGTGCCCACGGTGTCCTCGGAGGAGCTCGCGGCGGCCGCCGGAGTCAACTCCGCCAAGCTGCGCAAGGACTTCTCGTACCTCGGTTCGTACGGTACGCGCGGCGTCGGCTACGACGTCGAGTACCTCGTCTACCAGATCTCCCGTGAACTCGGCCTGACCCAGGACTGGCCGGTCGTCATCGTCGGCATCGGCAACCTCGGCGCGGCCCTCGCCAACTACGGCGGCTTCGCCTCCCGCGGCTTCCGCGTCGCGGCCCTGATCGACGCCGACCCGGCGATGGCCGGCAAGCCGGTCGCCGGCATGCCCGTCCAGCACACCGACGACCTTGAGAAGATCATCGAGGAGAACGGTGTCTCGATCGGCGTCATCGCGACGCCGGCCGGGGCGGCCCAGCAGGTCAGCGAGCGGCTCATCGCCGCCGGTGTCACCTCCATCCTGAACTTCGCGCCGACCGTCCTGTCCGTGCCGGACGGCGTCGACGTGCGCAAGGTCGACCTGTCGATCGAGCTGCAGATCCTGGCCTTCCACGAGCAGCGCAAGGCCGGCGAGGAAGCCGCGACGGCGGACGAGGCCGTCGCCCCCGCCGCGACCGCCGTCCCGCCCGCTGCCGCCGCCGCGGCGGCCGCGCAGACCGCCGCCGTGCGCAAGGCCGGCCCCGAGGGCGACGTCCCGGCGGTGATGCCGGCATGAGCCTGCTGGTCGTAGGGCTGAGCCACCGCAGCGCCCCCGTGAGCGTGCTGGAGCGAGCCTCCCTGTCCGCCGACGCGAAGGCGAAGCTGCTGCACGACACCCTCGCCGCCGAGCCGGCGACGGAGGCGGCGGTGCTCGCCACGTGCAACCGCATCGAGCTGTACGCGGACGTGGACAAGTTCCACGCCGGTGTGGCCGAGCTGTCGACGCTGCTCGCCCAGCACAGCGGGGTGGCGCTGGAAGAGCTCACCCCCTATCTGTACGTGCACTACGAGGACCGGGCCGTGCACCACCTCTTCTCGGTGGCGTGCGGGCTGGACTCGATGGTGATCGGCGAGGGCCAGATCCTCGGCCAGATCAAGGACGCGCTGGCCCTGGGGCAGGAGCTCCACACGGCGGGCCGGCTGATCAACGACCTCTTCCAGCAGGCGCTGCGGGTCGGCAAGCGGGCGCACTCCGAGACCGGGATCGACCGGGCCGGGCAGTCGCTGGTGACCTTCGGGCTGGAGCAGCTCACCGCCGGACGGGAACCGGTCGACGTGTGGGCCGCCGGCAAGCGGGCACTGGTGATCGGCGCCGGGTCGATGTCCTCGCTGGCCGCCGCCACGCTCGCGCGGGTCGGCGTCGCCGAGATCGCGGTCGCCAACCGGACCGCGGAGCGGGCGGAGCGGTTGGCCGAGATTCTGGTTGCCTCAGGCACTGGGGTGACGGCGCGCGCCGTGCCCATGGCCGCGCTCGCGGACGAGCTGACACGTGCCGACGTGGTGGTGTCCTGCACGGGCGCCACCGGACTGGTGCTGACGGCGGAGGACGTGGCCGAGGCCGTGTCCGCCGCCCCCGCCGGGCTCGTCCCAGCCGCGGACCCCGCGCCGCAGCCCCGGCCGTCGGCCGGAGTCGGTACGCCGCAGGCCCTCGGGCTCGACCCGGAGGTCGTGGCCCGGCTCGCCGCCGCCGCCCGGGCGGGCGGGCGGCTCGTGGACGCCGGAGCCGCGCGGGTCATCACCGCCGGAGCCGAGCGCGACGGGTGCCCCGTCGAGGTGCCGGCCGGGGACGGGCGCTCCGCGCTGACCGGGGTCGACGCCAACTCCCTCGAACTGCACGGCACCTGGGCCGACCAGGGCGAAGCGGCCGCGCAGCGGCAGCCCCGCAGGGGCGCCCGCAGCCAGGTCGACGCGGCCCCCGTACGCCTCGCCCTGCTGGACCTCGCCATGCCGCGCGACATCGACGCCGCCGTGCACCGCATCCCCGGCGTACGGCTCGTCGACATCGAATCGCTCGCCGAGGCCTCGGCCGACGCGCCGATGGCGGCCGACGTGGACGCCGTGCGCGCCCTCGTCACCGAAGAAGTGGCGGCCTTCGGCGCGGCCCAGCGGGCCGCCCACATCACGCCGACCGTCGTCGCCCTGCGCGCGATGGCCGCGGAGGTCGTCGCCATGGAAGTGGCCCGGCTCGACGGGCGACTGCCGGACCTGGACGATCGCCAGCGCGCCGAGGTCACCCAGACCGTACGACGCGTCGTCGACAAGCTCCTCCACGCGCCGACCGTGCGCGTCAAGCAGCTCGCGAGCGAACCCGGCGGCGCCGGCTACGCCGAGGCGCTGCGCGAACTCTTCGACCTCGACCCGCAGACGGTGGCCTCCGTCAGCAGGGCCGACGCCGACCCGGCCGGCCAGGCCGAACAGAACCACGACTCAGGACGGGCATCATGAATCCACGTCTCGACCAGCCCCTCCGGCTCGGCACGCGACGCAGCAAGCTGGCCATGTCCCAGTCCGGCCATGTCGCCGACGCGGTACGGGCGCTCACCGGCCGGCCCGTCGAGCTCGTGGAGATCACGACCTACGGCGACGTCTCCCGGGAGAACCTCGCGCAGATCGGCGGTACCGGCGTCTTCGTCACCGCCCTGCGCGACGCGCTCCTGCGCGGCGAGGTCGACTTCGCCGTCCACTCGCTGAAGGACCTGCCGACCGCGCAGCCCGAGGAGCTCGTGATCGCGGCCATGCCGCGGCGCGAGGACCCGCGCGACGCCCTCGTCGCCCGCGACGGACTGACCTTCGAGCAGCTGCCCGACGGAGCGCGGATCGGTACCGGTTCGCCGCGCCGGACGGCACAGCTCAACCATTACGCGCACGCCCTCGGCAAGCGCATCGAGACCGTCGCCATTCGGGGGAATGTCGACACCCGCATCGGGTTCGTCCGCGACGGAGAGCTGGACGCCGTCGTGCTCGCCGCCGCGGGACTGAACCGGATCGGCCGCAGCGCGGAGGTGACCGACTACCTGTCGGTCGACAACGTGCTGCCGGCCCCCGGTCAGGGAGCCCTGGCGGTCGAGTGCCTCGCGTCCGACGCGGAGCTCGTCGCCGCGCTCGGCGAGCTCGACGACCCGGTCACCCGGGCCGCCGTGACCGCGGAGCGTTCCCTGCTCGCCGCCCTGGAGGCCGGCTGCAGCGCACCCGTGGGCGCGCTCGCCGACCTGCTGGCCGACGGGCAGATTGTCAATGAAATGCGCCTGCGCGGCGTCGTCGGAACCCTCGACGGCTCGACGCTCGTGCAGCTGTCCACCACCGGTCCCGTGCCCCAGTCGTACGACGAGGCCATGGCGCTCGGCCGCGAACTCGCGGACGAGATGCTGGCCAAGGGCGCGGCCGGTCTGATGGGGGAGCGATCGCTTTGAACCCCTCACGTCCGACCACCTCCGCCTGTCCGGCCGTCGCCGCCCACGGACACGTCACCTTCCTCGGTGCCGGCCCCGGCGACCCGGGTCTGCTGACGCTGCGCGCCGTCGAGGCGCTCGGCGCCGCCGACGTGCTCATCGCGGAGCCCGAGGTGCTCGACGTCGTGCGCACACATGCGCGCACGGGCGTCGACACGCCACAGCTGACGATCGCTGACGAAGCGTCAGCGGCCGCCGGGCTGCCGGTGATCCGGGATGCGGCCAATCTTGTCATGGAGGCCGCGCGCTCCGGCAGGCGGGTCGTCCGAGCCGTCACCGGAGACCCCGGACTCGACGGCAACGCGGCCGCCGAGATGCTCGCCTGCGCCACCGAAGGCATCCCCTTCGAGGTGGTGCCCGGCGTCGCGACCGCCGTCGGCGTGCCCGCGTACGCCGGTGTGCCCCTGCGCGGTGAGCAGGGCGCCGACGTGCGCTTCGTGGACGCCCGCAACGCCTCGGCGCGCTGCTGGAGCGAGGTCGGCGCCAGCGACGGCACCGTCGTCGTCTCCGCGACGCTGGAGACGGTGCCGGGCGCCGCCGCCGAACTGGTGGCCGCCGGGCGCAAGCCCGAGACCCCGCTCACGGTGACGGTGGCCGGTACGACGACCCGCCAGCGCACGTGGAACGCCACCCTCGGCACCATCGCCCAGGTCTTCAAGCAGGGCAAGGTGCTCCCCTCGCCCGAGGGCGCCCGCCCGGTGATAGCCGTGGTCGGTGAGCAGGGTGCCGCCGCGCGCCGCGAGGAGCTGGCCTGGTTCGAGTCGAAGCCGCTGTTCGGCTGGCGGGTCCTCGTACCGCGCACCAAGGAGCAGGCCGCTTCGCTCTCCGACCAGCTGCGTTCGTACGGTGCGGTGCCGCACGAGGTGCCGACCATCGCCGTGGAGCCCCCGCGCACCCCGCAGCAGATGGAGCGGGCCGTGAAGGGCCTCGTCACCGGCCGCTACGAGTGGATCGCCTTCACCTCGGTGAACGCGGTCAAGGCCGTACGCGAGAAGTTCGAGGAGTACGGGCTCGACGCCCGCGCCTTCGCCGGGATCAAGGTCGCGGCGGTGGGCGAGCAGACCGCGGCCGCGCTGGTCGAGTTCGGTGTGAAGCCGGACCTGGTCCCCAGCGGGGAGCAGTCGGCCGCCGGACTGCTGGAGGACTGGCCGCCGTACGACCCGGTCTTCGACCCGATCGACCGCGTCTTCCTGCCGCGCGCCGACATCGCGACGGAGACGCTGGTCGCGGGCCTCATAGAGCTCGGGTGGGAGGTCGACGACGTCACCGCCTACCGGACCGTACGCGCGTCGCCGCCGCCCGCGGACACCCGCGAGGCGATCAAGGGCGGCGGCTTCGACGCCGTGCTCTTCACGTCGAGCTCCACGGTGCGCAACCTCGTCGGCATCGCCGGCAAGCCGCACAACGTCACGGTGATCGCCTGCATCGGGCCGGCGACCGCCAAGACGGCGGAGGAGCACGGCCTGCGCGTGGACGTGCTGTCACCGGAGCCGAGCGTGAGCAAGCTCGCGGAGGCGCTGGCCGAGTACGGCGCGGCGCGCCGCGAGGCCGCCAAGGAGGCCGGCGAGTCGGTCTCCCGGCCGAGCGAGCGTCGGCCGGGGGCGCGCAGGCGGCGTACGACCTGACGGTGGGCCGGTACTGAGCAGGGCCCGGGTGCGGTGTGCACCCGGGCCCTGTGGCATGTTCGGGCCATGGACCTGGACGAAGCGGTACGGGCGCTGTGCGCGGCAGTGGCGGCCTACGACTTCGCGGCGGCCGGGGCACTGGTGGAGGGCGGCGCCGACCCGGACCGCATCCTGCCGGACGGGACGACCCCGCTGCTGCGGGCCGTCGAGGGCGGCTCCCCGGCCACGGTGTCGGCGCTCCTGTGGTCCAGGGACCTCCCGGACCCGGCGCTGCGCCTGCCGCGGGCGGAGCGCGAGCGGCTGCTCGCCACGGCCCGGCACTGGTACGCGACGGGCGCGGAGGCGGAACTGCGCCGCCTGACCGGCGCCACGGGCCCGGCGCGGACCCGTACGGCCGAGGACGAGTGGTGCGAGGTCGAGGAGGTCACGCTCGACGGGCGAACGGTCCGCGCCGGGCACGGCGCCGTCCTGACCACCCTTGAGTCGGCGTTCGGCGTTCCGGCCCCGCTCGCGGAACTGGTGGCCCGCGCCGTCCGGCACCCCGACCCGTGCCACGTGGACTGGGCCGCGTCCCGCTTCGCGCTCGGGGAACGCCTCACCGAGGGCTCCCGGGAGACGGTGACGGCCCTGCGGCACCACCCGTCCCCCGACCACCGGCGCTTCGCCGTCGACTGGCTGCGCACGAGACAGTTCCTCGTGGACCCCGACGCGTACCCGCACCTCGGGGACGACCGCGCGTTCCTCGCCGCCTGGGCGGACGCGGAGACGGACCCCGCGGTGCTCGCCGAGGTGCTCGCGGCCCTCACCGAACACACCGTGGAACACCCGCGACTGGAGGCCGTCGGCCTCCGGTACGCCGACCACCCCGATCCGCGGGTACGCCGCGAGGTGACCGGCTGCCTCTGCTGGCACGACCGGCTGCTGACCCCGCAGGGCGCGGAGGCCCTGCACGCCTTGGCCCGCGACCCGGACGACGAGGTGCGCTTGGACGCGGCCGGGATCCTGCTCCGCGCGGGGGACGCGGATGCGGACGAGCTCCGGGGCGTCATCCGGGACCTGGTCCGGGACCCGGGGAGCCCGGTCCGGGGCGGGGCCGCGGAAGCGCTGGCCGACTCCGACGACCGGACGGCGGACGCCACGGCACTGCTGCTGGCCCTGCTGGACGAGGACGACCGGCTGATCCGCCTGGTCGGCGCCTACGGCCTGGCCCTACGGGACCACCCGCGCACGCCGGAGGCATACGCGCGGGTGGAGGAACTCGGCCCGATCCACCAGCACGACCACCGCGGGCTCGCGCTGGGGCACTGGCGGCAGAGGAACGAGCCGCCGGCCGACGGCTAGGCGGCGACCCACCGGGTGAGGCCGGTCCAGGCGGCGGGGGCGAGGGTGAGGCTGGGCCCGTCGGTGACCTTGGAGTCCCGGACGTGGACCCCGTCGGCGGGGCAGGCGGCCATCTCGACGCAGGCGACGCCGTCGCTGCCGCTGTAGGAGGACTTCTGCCAGGCGATGGCCACCTCCAGGCAGTCGCCGTCCTCGCTGCCGCTGTCGCTGGACTTGAACCACGTGAGTTGGGTGCTCATGGATCTCCTAGCAGACAGTCCAACAGGCCTTTGGTTTGATGGATGTTGAGGGCCTGCGACTGCAACATCGCGTACTTCTGAGCGAGGATGCTGACCTCGCTCGGATCTCGGATGAGGACGGTTCTCCGTTGGGCTTCCGAGTACGCCACGCGCTGGTGGTCCGTGGTTTCCAGGACGGTGAACGAGCCTGTGAGACCTGCGTGAGCGGTGAGACCCAGGGGTAGAACCTGGAGTGAGACACCGGGGCGGTCCGCGCAGAGACGAAGGTGGCGTAGCTGTCGCTGGTAAACCTCGTCGCCGCCAAGCCGGTCGCGCAGTGCGGCTTCCCCGATGATGAAACCGAGATTGGGCGGCACCTGACGGTGCAGAATTTCCTGGCGCTGGATGCGGCGAGCGGTTTCGAACTCGATCTTCTCCTCACCCCAGTACGGGACACGGCAGCCGAACACTGCCCTGGCATACCCTTCGGTTTGGAACAGGCCTGTTACGAGCATCGGTTCGTACGCGTACAGGGTGATGGCCTCGGCCTCGCAGGTGAAGTACTCCTCCGTCCACGGCGGCGCCACGTCCACCTCGGGCAGCCGGTCGGCGGCGACCGTCAGCAGTCCGGGGAGCCCCAGGAGCCGGTCCATCCGCTCGGCTACGTTCGGCATTAGGGCACGCCACCCTGCTCGATCGAGGCGATGGTCTCGACGTCCATGTGCAGCGCTGCGGCGAAGGCGCGCTGGGTCACTCCCTTGGCGATGCGGGCTGCCGCGACCTGTGCGCCGACCATCTTCATCGCATTCTCGTTGGGCCGAGACCTCTTACGTCGCGACATGGCTGTGAACTCCCCTTCGCTGCGCTTGAGGTGCCCGGACGAACCCGTACTCATCAAGGAGTACGGGTCGCCCGTCTACCCCACGGTAGTGACGGAGGGCGACGATCGACGTATGAACGTGGAAATCCAACCCACCCTGCTGCGTGAACGGGTCTACCCCCGCAGTCGCCAATCCGTCAGCACTGCCAGGGAGTTCACGCGAGTGACACTGCACGCGTGGGGTGTCACATGCCGCCGCGACGACGTGTTGCTCTGCGTGAGCGAGCTGGCGACCAACGCCCTGCTGCACGGGGTCCCGCCCGGCCGGGGCTACCGGCTGAGGCTGCTCCGGTTCGGGGAGGCGGTCCGCGTGGAGGTGCACGGCAGCGGCGGCGGGCGGCCGCGCGTCGAGGACCGGGACCCCGGGGCCGAGGGCGGGCGCGGGCTGCTGCTGGTCGCGGCGGTCGCGGACCGGTGGGGGGTCAGGGCGCGGGTGCCGGGCAAGGTGGTGTGGTGCGAGTTCGGGCTCGGGTTCGTACCCAGGCGGGATTGAGTAGCTGTGCGGACCCGGGGACCACCAAGGACGGGGTTCAGTGCCCCATGACCGACCTGACAGACGACCGCGACCGGCGGGCCTTCATCGCAGCGCTGGCCGCCACCCTGCTGACGCTGCCGCCGGCCTTCGTGTCGGGGCTGGTGGGTGTGCTGGGGCTGTTGGTGTGGTGCTGGGCGCTGCCGTGGCGGACGCGGAACGCCGCCCGGCGGGTCGGGATCGCGGTCGCCCCGCCCGCCGTGGTGCTGCTCAACGCGGTGGTGTTCTGGGGTCTGCTCGACCTGCCGTGGACCGCCTCAGCGCTGGGCCTGCTGGAGCCGGGAGATCTGCTGGGCGATCAGGGCGGGCGGGAACTCGCGTGGGTCGAGGCCTCCGACCGACAGTTTCGTGAAGGTCACGACGACGCTCCCCGTGCGGACCACCGTGTACTGGGTCACGTGCGGGCCCATCTCTGTCGGGGCGGTGATCTCGAACTGCACTGCTTCGTCCCCGAGCTGCGGGGCGGGAGCGCCGGTGACGGTGCCCTTGTAGGTCATGGTCGGGGCGGGGGCCGGGCTCTCGTAGTACCGGCAGGTGCTCAGCCCCTCGCGCACCTCCGCGAACACCGCCACCGCGCCGGAGTTCCCGTACGAGGCGAGGGTGGAGTTGCCGCCGTTCATGTCGTTCTTCCAGTTGAAGGTCTGCTCCACCACGGCCGGAGCGGGGCGCGAGGGCCGCCGGGCATGGACGGCCGCCAGTAGCTGCTCGCAGGCGGCGTCGGACACCTCGGACTTCCGGTCGCCGGCCCGGGTCTTGCGGACGGAGACCGGGTGGCCGTACGCCTCCGGGCTCTCCTCGCCCGGCAGTGCGGCCGCCACCAACTCCGCGGCGGTCAGCGGGCGGCTCGCAGGAGCCGGGGCAGCGGGGAGCGCGGGCGGTGCCGGCGGCTCGGACGCCGACTTCGCGGGGTCCGCCTCGCAGCCGGCGACGGCCAGTGCGGCGACCGCCAGCAGGGCCGTAAGGCCGCAAGCCCGTCGTGCAAGGTGTATCGGCATGGTCTGGCCCCCGGAACGGTACGGATGATCAGGCGGAGGCTATCGGCGGCGACACGCCGTCACCAGGGGCTTTCCGCCTGTCGGACCGGACCGGCTCTGTGCGCGTACTGTCGGCCGAGCCGGGCAGCCGGGGCCCGACGAGATCCGCAAGAGACCGCCTACGCTTGTTCCGACTGCTGTCGAAGCTCGAAGAGGCGACTGAAGATGAGCACGTACGGATCCTTCCCCGGGTCGCGGCCGCGGCGGCTGCGCACCACCCCCGCCATGCGGCGGATGGTCGCGGAGAACCGGCTGCACCCCTCGGACCTGATCCTCCCGGCGTTCGTGCGCGAGGGCATCAGCGAGCCCCTGGCCATCTCGGCGATGCCGGGCGTGGTCCAGCACACCCGGGACACGCTGCGCAAGGCCGCGGTGGAGGCCGTCGAGGCGGGCGTGGCGGGGATCATGCTGTTCGGTGTCCCGGCCGACGAGAACAAGGACGCGCTGGGGACCGCGGGCACCGAGCCGGACGGGATCCTGCAGGTCGCCATCCGCGACGTGAAGGCGGAGGTCGGCGACGACCTGGTGATCATGTCCGACCTGTGCCTGGACGAGTACACCGACCACGGCCACTGCGGCGTCCTGGACGAGCACGGCCGCGTCGACAACGACGCGACGCTGGAGCGGTACGCGGAGATGGCCCAGGTCCAGGCGGACGCGGGCGTCCACGTGGTCGGCCCGAGCGGGATGATGGACGGCCAGGTCGGCGTCATCCGTGACGCGCTGGACGAGACGGGCCACGAGGACGTCTCGATCCTCGCCTACACGGCGAAGTACTCGTCCGCGTTCTACGGTCCGTTCCGGGAGGCCGTCGCCTCCTCGCTGCAGGGCGACCGCAAGACGTACCAGCAGGACCCGGCGAACGCGCGGGAGTCGCTGAAGGAGCTCGCCCTCGACCTGGAGGAGGGCGCGGACATGGTGATGGTCAAGCCGGCCGGCCCCTACCTGGACATCCTGTACCGGGTCGCACAGGCCGTGGACGTCCCGGTGGCGGCGTACCAGATCAGCGGCGAGTTCGCGATGATCGAGGCGGCGGCGGAGAAGGGCTGGATCGAGCGCGACCGGGCCATCCTGGAGACCCTGCTGGGCATCAAGCGGGCGGGCGCCGACACGATCCTGACGTACTGGGCGACGGAGGTCGCCGGCTGGCTGCGCGAGACGCGCTGACGAGGCCCCGTCAGCGCAGCGGCCACACGCGGGCGGCACCGGGCCGCGGCCCGGTGCGCCAGCACCGCCAACAGACGAGGGCCCACGCAAGAGCCCTGGTCCGCACCCCGGCCCGAGGCCACCGTCTTGCCCGCTGCGCTCTGCCCATGGGGGGAGCGTAGGGAGGGACGGAGGTGGGGGCGGAGGGGGCGAGGGGGAGTTCGTCAGCTCGCGGCGGCGTCAGCTCGGCCAGTCGACGAGCGCGGCGAACACGAGGTAGTCCAGCATCACGGCGGCCGGGGCGAACAGCGCGAGCACGACGCGCCGGGCGGCGTTCCGCCGCTGCCAGGGCAGCGCCCAGCAGGCCACCAGCAGGACCAGGACGACCAGCAGGCCGGCGGTGAAGGTGGGGAAGGCCACCTCGTAGGAGGCGTCGAACCGGTCAGCGACGTCGCCGTTGCAGGAGTCGCAGGCCATGGGCGACATCCCGACGGTGAAGAACGCGACGAGGGCCGCCGGCAGCGTCACCAGGGTGGACACGAGCGGCGCGATGAAGGCGCGGCGGTGGGGGGAGTCGGGCGAGTCGGGCGAGGTGTCCGGGGCGGGGTGCTCGTTCATGGACCGTAGTCAACTGCGGCGGTGAGCGGAGCACATGAGCGCAGATACTCACGTCGGGGCGCCTTCGGGGGGCGGGGGCTGGGTACATCGGAGCCGTACTCGGCGAGGGGGCTTCGGGGCGGGATGCCCGCGGGCGGGGGTGGGAGGCGGGCGGCGGCTTTGGGGGCCGGGATGCCGGCACCCGGGGTCGGTGGGGTTCCGGGGGCGTCCCGTCAGTCGACTGTCCTTCCGTGTCGGTCCGGGCCGTCAAGGGCGCTCCTTCGTCGCGTCGCTTCGCGATGGCCTTCGGCCACCCTTGACTG
>NZ_JBEZBN010000094.1:0-15654 GCF_040647115.1 Streptomyces sp. NPDC044571 | reverse complement strand
GCTCTGCACCGTCAGCCAGGCGTCGTACAGCCCGTACGGCACGAGGTTGACCAGCGAGGCCGCCCCGACTCGAAGGCGCCCCTGTGACGTGCGTGACGTGCGCGTGCGTCCTCGTCGTATACGAAAAGCGGGTCAGCGCATCTTTCCGCCGCGCGGCATCCGCATGCCCTTGGGCATGGGGCCCTTCGGCAGCGGCATGTTGCTCATGAGGTCGCCCATGGCCCGCAGCTTGTCGTTGACCTGGGTGATCTGGGGGCCGGCCAGTACGCGCGGCAGCTTCAGCAGCGTCGTACGGAGCTTCTTGAGCGGGACCTCGCCCTCGCCGGTGCCCACGATGAAGTCGTGCACCGGGATGTCCGGCATGATCCGGGCCATCTTGCGCTTCTCGGCGGCCAGCATCGGCTTGAGCCGGTTCGCGTTGCCCTCGGCGATCAGCACGACGCCGGCCTTGCCGACGGCCCGGTGGACGATGTCCTGGTTCCGGTTCATCGCGATGGCCGGGGTGGTCGTCCAGCCCCGGCCCACGTTGTCGAGTACGGCCGCGGCCGCGCCCGGCTGTCCTTCCATCTGCCCGAAGGCAGCTCGCTCGGCCCGCCGTCCGAAGACGATCGCCATTGCGAGGAAAGCCACCAGGAAGCCCAGAATGCCCAGGTAGACCGGGTGGTCGATCAGGAAGCCGATCGCAAGAAAGACACCGAAGGTGACGATTCCCACGCCCGCGACGATCAGACCGACCTTCGGGTCGGCCTTGCGCGTCATCTTGTACGTCAGGGCGATCTGCTTCAGTCGCCCGGGGTTCGCAGCAGTCTCTGCGTTTGACTTCCTCGCCATACAGCGAAGTTTACGTGGCCTGGGGGGTCCGGGTCGCAGCGGCCTCCAGTACGTGCTCGGTCTCGACCCGGTCCCTGGCCCTGCGGCGGTCTTCAAGGACCGCGCTCCAGGCGTTGCGGCGGGCGCCGCTCATGAGCAGCGACTCGATGCCGCGGAAGGCATCGGTGAACGACGGGATGGCGATGGCGCGTACGGGCGCGGCCTGCATATGTCGATCCCTTTCACGGTGCTCACGTCGGACAGTGCAGTCAGGGCTGTGCGGTGGTGTGCGCGGTGCGTGGACCTATCGTCACTGATTGGTGTTACCAGGGCATGACCCCGCGGTCAAACGATGATGAAACATTGGCGCGGCCCGCCGGACTCTTCCTATAAAGAGCCTAGGGGCCGCGCCGGTGCACATTACTCGTCAGTAAGCTTTTGTGCGCGAATTCACACAGTCATCGCGTCGGTCGGACGGCTGCGCGCTCCCCGGCCTGCGGTCGGGCTCCGCACCGCCTACGCTCCGGCTCCGCGCTTGTCCATCGCCTGCTGGTACAGCCGGCCGGCCCGGTACGAGGAGCGGACCAGCGGGCCGGACATGACGCCCGAGAAGCCGATCTCCTCGGCCTCCTGCGCCAGCTCCACGAACTCGGCCGGCTTCACCCAGCGCTCCACGGGGTGGTGCCGCGGCGAGGGCCGCAGGTACTGGGTGATGGTGATGAGCTCGCAGCCGGCCTCGTGGAGGTCCTTCAGGGCCTGCGAGACCTCCTCGCGCTCCTCGCCCATGCCGAGGATCAGGTTCGACTTGGTGACCAGGCCGTAGGCCCGCGCCTGGGTGATCACGTCGAGGGAGCGCTCGTAGCGGAAGGCCGGGCGGATCCGCTTGAAGATCCGCGGCACCGTCTCGACGTTGTGCGCGAAGACCTCGGGGCGGGAGGCGAAGACCTCCTCCAGCAGCTCCGGTACCGCGTTGAAGTCGGGGGCCAGCAGCTCGACCTTGGTGTGGCCGCCTTCGCGGCCGGCCGTCTGCTGGTGGATCTGGCGCACGGTCTCCGCGTACAGCCACGCGCCGCCGTCCGCCAGGTCGTCGCGGGCGACGCCGGTGATGGTGGCGTAGTTCAGGTCCATGGTGACGACCGATTCGCCGACGCGGCGCGGCTCGTCGCGGTCCAGGGCCTCGGGCTTGCCCGTGTCGATCTGGCAGAAGTCACAGCGCCGGGTGCACTGGTCGCCACCGATGAGGAAGGTGGCCTCGCGGTCCTCCCAGCATTCGTAGATGTTCGGACAACCGGCTTCCTGGCACACCGTGTGCAGTCCTTCGCCCTTCACGAGGGCCTGCATCTTCGTGTACTCGGGACCCATCTTCGCCCGGGTCTTGATCCACTCGGGCTTGCGCTCGATGGGGGTCTGGCTGTTACGGACCTCCAGGCGCAGCATCTTGCGTCCGTCGGGTGCGACTGCGGACACGACCGGCTCCCTGTGACTTCGATTCTTCGGCGCCCACCAGGGTACGCCCGTAATTTCGTACGCTCTTACGACGGCCAACCTGCGCGCGGCCGGCCCCATTCCCCGGCCGCTAGGGGCCCGCGACGGGCTCGATCTCCCGGGGCCGCAGCTCGGCGTGCTCCAGGACGTCCTTCAGGTGCTTCTCGACGACCGGCAGCACCTCGGCGATGGTGACCTGGCGGCCCAGTTCGTACGAGAGCGAGGTCACACCGGCGTCCCGGATGCCGCAGGGCACGATCCGGTCGAACCAGGTGTTGTCGGGATTCACGTTGAACGCGAAGCCGTGCATGGTGACGCCCTTGGCCACCCGGATCCCGATCGCGGCGAGCTTGCGGTCCTCGCGGCGCTGACCGGCGTTGGACGGGGCGTACTCGGGGCCGTTGAGCCGGGGGTCGAACTCGTCGTCGTGCAGGCGCGGGTCGAGGTCGAGGGAGAGCCCGCCGAGCTTCGGACGCTCCTCCACCGGGTCGCCGAGCACCCACACCCCGCTGCGCCCCTCGACCCGGGTGGTCTCCACGCCGAAGTCGGCGGCGGTGCGGATCAGCGCCTCCTCCAGGCGGCGCACGTGGGCGACGACGTCCACCGGGCGCGGCAGCTTCATGATCGGGTAGCCGACCAGCTGGCCCGGGCCGTGCCAGGTGATCTTGCCGCCGCGGTCCACGTCGACGACGGGCGTGCCGTCCAGCGGCCGCTCGCTGTCGTCGGTGCGCCGGCCCGCCGTGTAGACCGGGAGGTGCTCCAGCAGGAGGCAGGTGTCGCCGACCTCGTCGGCGAAGCGCGCGGCGTGCACCCGCCGCTGCTCCTCCCAGGCCTGGGTGTACTCGACGTAGTCGGGTCCGAAGCCCAGATGGACAAACCCAAGCTCAGCCACCGCAGCGCCTCCTCGTTGAACCTGCTGTGTGCACGTATCGCACCAGCCAAGGGTACGGCCGCCCGTTCCGGCGGCCTCAGGCGCCCGGCGGCGGGGGCTCCGGCAGCTGCCCGCGCAGCTCCGGCAGGGGCCCGGGCAGCAGCCGGGGACGGCGGCGCCCGTGGGCCGGCCGGTCCGGGTCCTCGTCCGCTCGCGGCAGCCGTCGGTGGCCCTCGGAGTGGTCGTTGACCCACCCGCACACCCCGCAGGCGTAGCGCCCGTCGAGCCCCGCGATGTACGTACCGCAGCGCCGGCACTCGGCCTCGGTGAGCTCGGGCGCCGGCAGCGGCTCGGGCGCGGACAGGGCCGCGGTGGTGTCTGCGGGCGGCTGCGCCCCCTGGGTCCTGCGGGTCATGGCCGCAGCGTACGCGGGCCGAGGGGGCCGGTCCGTAAAGAGCCCGGCCGATTCTGCACACGATCGGATGACTGTGGGGCGGACAGGACGGCAGGGACGGAGTTCGCCGCTACATTCACGCCGTTCAAGGGCCGGGACTCCGGTCCGTCACGTACGGAAACCGTGGAGCCGATGACGGAACGACCTGCCCAGCGCGTCCCCAACCGGCAGCTCGCGGCGCTGATCGCGGAAGCCGGGTTCTCCAACGCCGGGCTCGCCCGCCGCGTCGACCAGCTCGGCCTGGAGCACGGTCTCGATCTGCGGTACGACAAGACCTCCGTGACCCGGTGGCTGCGGGGGCAGCAGCCGCGCGGGACCACCCCGGCACTGATCGCGGAGGTCTTCACCCGGCGCCTGGGCCGCCGGCTCTCGGCCCAGGACCTCGGGCTGGACGCCTGCGCGCCCGTGTACGCGGGGTTGGAGTTCGCGGCCACGCCGGAGGAGGCCGTGGACATCGCCAGCGGGCTGTGGCGCAAGGACTCCGGCTCCCACGCCGAGCTGCGGAAGATCGCCTTCACCCCGGCCGGGCTGGTCGTGCCCAGCCGGGACTGGCTCATCGGGCGGCCCGACGAGCGGGTGGGCCGCGGTGCCGACCCGGCCGCCGCCGCGGCCCGCGTCCCGATGCAGGGGCGGCCCTCGGTCCCCCGCCAGCGGCAGATCGACCGGGGGCCCGGGCAGCGGGTGACCAGCGGCGACATCGCGGCGCTGCGCTCGGTCAGCGAGCTGTTCCGCAGCCTGGACCAGGCGTACGGCGGCGGCCACGCCCGCCAGGCGCTGGTGCGGTACCTGGAGCACGAGGCCGAGCCGATGCTGCGCGGCACCTACGGGGAGACCACCGGGCGGCGGTTGTTCGCGGCCGCGGCCGACCTGACCCGGCTCGCGGGCTGGACCTCGTACGACATCGCGGCGCACGGCCTCGCCCAGCGCTACTTCGTGCAGGCGCTGCGCCTCGCGCAGGCGGCCGCGGACCGGCCGTACGGCAGCTACGTGCTGGTGACCATGAGCCGGCAGGCGGTCTACCTCGGCCACGGCCGGGAGGCGGTACAGCTGGCCCGCGTCGCCCAGCAGGGCGTCGGCTCGGGGCCCCCGCCGGTGGTGCAGGCGCTGCTCCACTCCGCGGAGGCGCGCGGGCACGCGGTCCTGGGCGAGGTCCGGGCGGCGACGGCCTCGCTGATGCGGGCCGAGCGGGCGCTGGGCGCGGCCCGGCCGGGGGACGAAGTACCGCACTGGGCGCGGCTGTTCGACGAGGCGCAGCTGGCGGACGAGTTCGGGCACTGCCACCGGGACCTCCAGCAGTACCGGGCCTCGGCCCAGCACGCGGAGCGCTCGCTCCAGCTGCGGGCGCCGGGCTTCGCGCGCTCGCGGCTGTTCTGCCGGGTGGTGCTGGCCACGGCCCGGCTGGGGCTCGGCGAGCTGGAGCAGGCCTGCGCGCTGGGTGCGGAGGCGGCGCAGCAGGCCATGGAGATGCGGTCGGTGCGGGCGGTGGAGTACGTACGGGACTTCGAGCGCAGGCTGGAGCCGTACCGGGACGCCGCGGCGGTGCGGACCTACCGGGACCGGGTCGCGGCGCTGTCCTGATCTTGACGCGCCCCTCGCACGGCTCGGCCCCGGGGGCCTCACCGGCTTCGGGTCGCTGCGACGGACTCCGTCCGTCGGCGGCCCGGGCCGTGCGCGGCCGACACCCGCCGGGCCCGGTCCCGGGAGCGGAGCCGGGCCCCTGGCGGGTGTGGCCTCAGGCCGCCGCCGGGAGGGCGGGCTCCGCGGTGGCCGGGAGCCGGATGCCGAAGTCCCGCAGGACGGCGGTGGCCGCGCGGCGGGCGGAGTTCAGGGCGCCCTGCACGGTGTTGGAGTCCCGGTGGTCGCCGCACACGTACAGTCCCGCCAGGACCCGTACCGGGCGCCGCAGGTCGTGGGGCGGCGGCATGGCCGGGACGGCCTCCGGGGTGTGGTGGACGGCCAGCAGCTCCCAATCGCGGGTGGCCGTCTCGTACAGCCGGGCCAGGCGCGAGGTGACCGTACGGGCGGCCGGCGGCGGTCCGAGCACGGTGGTGGTGACCAGGCTCCGGCCGGCCGGGGCCCGCGTCGGGTCGACGGCGCTCATCACGGCGGTGTGGGCGACGGGCCACCCCGGGTCGCCGTCCAGCAGGAGCGAGCCGTCCCAGGGCAGCGGGCCCGCCCCGGCGGGAGTGGCGTGGTGGATCACCGTGACCTCGTGGAAGTCCGGCACCCGCAGCCCGGGCAGCAGCTCGGCGGCGGCCCGGGCCCCGGTGGCCAGGACGGCGGAGCGGCAGCCGAAGTCGCCGTGGTCCTCGGTGGTGACGAGGTTGGTCGCCACCGACCGGACCCGGACCCCGGTGCGGACGGTGCCGGGCGGCAGCGCGGCGGCCAGCAGTTCGGGCAGAGCCGAGGCTCCGCCCTCGGGCACGGCGAGGCGGCCGCGGGCGAAGCTGCGCAACGCGAGGTCGGCGACCCGGCTGGAGGTGGTGAGCTCCGGATCGCGCAGCAGGGCGGAGAGCAGGGGCCGCAGGGTGGTGCCGAGGGCCCGGGAGCGCAGGGCGGCGAGCGCGGTGCGCTCGGGGCGGGCCAGGACCCGGTCGGCGGGCAGGGCCGCGAGCCGGCCGAGGAACGCGCTGAGGCGGGCCTGGTCGAAGGAGCCGCTGGCCAGCGCACGGGCCGGGGTGCGGGTCCCGACCCGCTGCTGCCTGCCGTCGGCGTGGACGAGCACCCCCGGTGCGAAGGGCCGCAGAACCAGGTCGGTGAGGCCCGGGGTCCGGTCGAGCTCCGTGTAGGAGGTGTTGAGCAGCTGTCCGATCCGGTCCAGCCGGAAGCCGTCGGCCTGCTCGGTGGCCATCCGTCCGCCGGGGTCGCCGGCGGCCTCCAGGACGGTGACCGTGACCCCTGCCGCGATCAGGTGGTGTGCGGCCGCGAGTCCTGAGACCCCGGCTCCTACGATGACGACGTCCGCATGCTGTGCGGCATGGTGCGAGCTGGTGAGCACGTGCCCCTCCCCGAGGTCGGCGCGGCTGTGTGGGGTTCCTCCTTCCCCCAAGCGACTCAAGGGGAACCCCGGCGGGGCGGAGTATTACGGTCAACTCCGGTCGCACAGCGGTCGCATCCGGGGCACAAACGGTCGCACGGTGGTTAAGGGTGCTCCCCCGCCAGCGCCGCGCGGATCGCCTCGTCGATGCCCGGGTGACGGAAGGCGAAGCCCGACTCCAACAGCCGCGCGGGACGCACCCGCTGACTGCCGAGCACGTCCTGCGCGAACTCCCCGAGGGCGACGCGCATGACCGGCGCCGGCACGGAGAACAGGGTCGGGCGGCGCAGCACGCGGCCCATGGCCGCGGTGACCTCACGGTTGGTCAGCGGTTCGGGGGCGGTCAGGTTGACCGGGCCGGAGAGGCCGGGGGTGTCGAGGATGTGGCGCAGGGCGGCGATCTCGTCGTGGAGGGAGATGTACGACCAGTACTGGCGGCCGTCGCCGAGCCGGCCCCCGATCCCCGCGCGGAAGAGGGGGAACAGCTTCCCCCAGGCCCCGCCCTGGGCGGCGACCACCAGCCCGGTGCGGGCGAGGACCGTCCGTACGCCGGCCTCCCGGGCGGGGGCGGCGGCGGCCTCCCACGCGACGCAGACCTCCGGCAGGAAGCCGCTCCCGGCGGGGGCGTCCTCGTCGACGGGGCGGTCACCGGTGTCGCCGTAGTAGCCGATGGCGGAGCCGGAGACGAAGACGGCGGGCGGCCGGTCCTGCGCGGCGATGGCGCGGGCGATGGCGCGCGTGCCGTCGACCCGGCTGTCGCGGATCTCCTTCTTGTACGCGTCGGTCCACCGCCGGTCCCCGACCCCGGCCCCGGCGAGGTGCACGACGGCTGCGCAGCCGTCCAGAGCGGCAGGGTCGACATACCCGCGGCGGGGATCCCAGGCGGCCTCGTCGGGAGCGGTGGGCGGCCGGCGCACGAAGCGGACCACGTCGTGCCCGTCGGCGCGCAGGGACCGCGCCAGGGCCTGCCCGATGAGACCACTGGCCCCGGTGAGAGCGATACGCATCCCCCCATCATGCCGCCACCCGTCACGGCGGCCCCACCCGTCACGGCGGCCCCACGCGGCACGGCCCGGCACCACCGGACCCCCCGGAGAGGACGGGTGCCGGGTCACGACGTGCCGAGCCAGGTGCCCACCGCGTAGGTGACCGCCATCGCCAGCGCGCCGCCGGCGACGTTGCGCAGGACCGCCCTCGGCACCGGCGCGCTGCCCAGGCGGGCGCTGAGGACCCCGCACAGGGTCAGTGCCGCCAGGACCGCGGCCGCGGTCACCGGGACCCGCTCCGACGGGCCCGGCAGGACGATCGCCAGCAGCGGCAGCACCGCCCCCACCGTGAACGCCACCAGGCTCGCCAGCGCCGCGTGCCACGGATTGGCCAGCTCGTCCGGATTGATCCCGAGCTCCACCCTCGCGTGCGCCCTCAGCGCGTCCCGCGCCGTCAGCTGCTCCGCGGCCTCCCGCGCCAGGGCCCGGCTCAGCCCCCTCGCCTCCAGCAGCTCGGTCAGCTCGTCGAGCTCCGCCTCCGGCTCCTCGGCGAGCTCCTGCCGCTCCAGGGCCAGCGCGGCCTCCTCGGAGTCCCGCTGGGAGCTGACCGACACGTACTCCCCCGCCGCCATCGACAGCGAGCCCGCCAGCAGCCCCGCCACCCCTGCCGCCAGGATCGCCGAGCGCGAGGTGGTGGCCCCGGCCATGCCCACCACCAGGCCCGCCGTCGAGATGATCCCGTCGTTCGCGCCGAGCACCCCCGCGCGCAGCCAGTTCAACCTGGTGCTGATCACCGCGCTCTGCATCTCTTCGGTCACGGGACCACTTTCGGCGTACGGACCCCGCAAGGCCACCCGGCGGGGCGGTCCGGGGTGCGCGGCCCCCGCCCCCGTACCAGGGTGGAGGGGTGAGACGCCGACGCCAGGAGCCCGGCTGGCTGCGCGGGGAGCCGCCACCCCGCTGGGCCCGGTTCGCGCCCGCGGTGGCCATGGTGGTGCTGGTGCTCGCGCAGCGCGCCACCCCGGGCGATGTCGAGCTGGGCTACTTCCTGGCCGGCCTGCCCCCCGTCGCGGCCTTCGCGTACGGGGCGGCCGGCACCGCCGTCTTCGCCGCGATCGTGCTCCTGCTGATCGGCGTCCCGTCACTCGGGATAGCACACGCCCACGGCTCGGACCTGGCCACCGTCGCCGCGGTCGCGCTGCTCAGCGTGGTGATCGCCTGGGTGCGGCGGCGCCGTGACGCCCAGCTGGTGAACGTGCGCACCGTCGCGGAGGCGGCCCAGCTCGCCGTGCTGCCGCCCGTGCCGGAGCGCGTCGGCCCGGTGCACTGCGCCGGCCTGTACCGCGCCGCCCAGCAGGGCACGCTGGTCGGCGGCGACCTGTACGACGTACGGGCCGGGCCGTACGGGGTCCGGGCCCTGGTCGGCGACGTCCAGGGACACGGCCTGGCCGCGGTCGGCACGGTCGCGGCGCTGCTCGGGGCCTTCCGCGAAGGGGTCCTCGACGACGCGGAGCTCACGGCGGTGGCCGCACGGCTGGACCGCAGGCTGCTGGCCGACACCGCCGAGCCCGCGCTGTCGGACCCGGCCGCTCCCCCCGGTGAGCGGCCGGAACTGTTCGCCACCGCCCTGCTGCTGGAGTTCCCGCCCGGCCAGGACCTCGTACGGGTCGTGTCCTGCGGGCACCCGCCCGCGCTGCTGCTGCGGACGCACACGGTGTCCGAGGTGGACGTGGAACCGGGGCCCCCGCTGGGCCTGGGCCTGGCCGGATCGACCCCGCCACCGATCACCTGCGTCCCCCTCCTCCCCGGCGACCGCCTGCTCGCCCACACGGACGGGGTCACGGAGGCCCGCGACGCCGCGGGCGACTTCTACCCGCTGGCCACCCGTGTCCCCGCCCTGGCCACCGACCCCTCGGGCCTGCTGCTCGCGGTCTGGCACGACCTGGTGGCCTTCACCCGCGGCGGCCCCCGCGACGACGTGGCCCTCCTGGTCCTGACCCTCCCGGCCCCCTCGGCAACCGCCACCGCCGACGGCCCGGTCCACGGCTAGTCCCGTCCGCGGATCACGGCCCACGGCCCACGGCCCACGGCCCACGGCCGCACCCGACAGGCCCCGACCCAGCGGTCACCCCCTAGCCTGTGCGCGTGACGCCTGCCGACGACCGCCGCTTCCCCGCACCCCTCGCCGCCGCCCTGACGGCCCCGTTCGACTACGAGAACGGCGACGGGATCGACTTCGAGCCCTTCGACTCCTTCCTGTCCGCCGCCGAGACCGCCGACTGGTTCCAGGCATGGACCGGCAACACGGAGCTGACCGGCGAGGAGTTCCGCGTCTTCGGCCAGGACGGCACCGGCGGCTACGCCGCCTTCTGGCTGCTCCGCCCGGACCGGCCGCTGTCCGGGCAGCCCGTCGTCTTCCTCGGCTCCGAGGGCGAGACCGGCGTCGTCGCCCGCGATCTGGGGGACTTCCTGTGGCTGCTCGCCGACGGTTTCGGCCCCTTGGAAGCAGCCACGACGTACGCGCCCGACCGGCTCCCGCGCCCCGACGCGGCGCGGACGGCCATCGCGGAACGCCATGCACCGGACCGGCGCAAGCCGGCGAAGACCGTGATCGAGCTGGCCGGCCGGGAGTTCCCCGGCTTCGACGAGACCGTCATGGCCTTCTGCCGCTGACCCGGCCGACCCGCTGCCGGCCGCCGACCGGGGCCCGGGCTCGGGTCCCGGCGGCGTGCCGTGGCGGGCGGGCGGGGGGCTCAGGCGGCGTTGCTCACGATGAAGGCGCGCACCAGCTTGCACGTGACGTTCGACGGGCGGTGGATGCCGGTGCGGACGGCCATCGTGCGGATCTTCCGGTTGGTGGCGCGCCGGGCGTCGTACGTCCCCGAGTCGAGCAGGGATATCGCCAACCGCATCGCCTTCAGCCGGCGGTTGTGGCTCTCGTACCACTCGCGGGGCAGACCCGCGGGCAGCGGCTTCTTCTTGACGGGCTGGACGGTGGTGGCAGTGGCCATCTACAGCCTCCCAAACGGTAGTTGGCGTCCTGTCGTTCTCCCTCGATTTTACCGGCGCCCACTGACAGAAGCCCCTGGCCAGACCGGCACCGCCTAGGCTTGGACCCATGGAGATCTGGATCAATCCCGCCTGTTCGAAGTGCCGCAGCGCGCTCACCCTGCTGGACGCCGAGGGCGCCGACTACACCGTCCGCCGCTACCTGGAGGACGTGCCCTCCGAGGACGAGATCCGCGAGGTGCTCGGCCGCCTCGGGCTGGAGCCGTGGGACATCACCCGCACCTCCGACCCGCTGGCCAAGGAGACCGGCGTACGGGACCTGCCGCGCGAGGAGAACGACGCCGCCCGGGCCCGCTGGATCTCCCACCTCGCGGCCCACCCGAAGCTCATTCAGCGCCCCATCATCACCGCCGAGGACGGCACCGCGGTGGTCGCCCGCTCCGAGGAGGCGGTCCGCGAGGCCCTCTCCCGCCGAGCCTGAATCCAGCGGGGCCGGAACCGGCCTGTCCGGAGCCGCGCGGGGCCGGAGCCTTGCCGGGCGCGGATCCAGCGGAGCCCGAGCCCGGTCGACCCCGGATCGGCCGAGCAGCCGGCCGGCGACCGCCCAGCCCGGCCCTCACGGACTGACGCCCCCTCACGCCCGGCCCCGGCCGAGCCGGTACGGGCGGCGCCCGCGCTCCCGGGCACGACGCCCGACGACCCCGCCTCCGGCACCGCCACCGCCTCCGGCCCCACCGGCCGTGACCGGAGCGGGCAGGGCGGACTGATCTCGCCCTCACCTCCCCACCCCATAAGGTGTGAAAAAGACACAAGGGACCAATCACGCCGAAGGGGTCGGACCGTCGTGACCGAGCAGCCGCAGGGCCCGCAGCCGCACGAGACCGCACCGGAGGCCGCCGGCCGGGGCGACCGCCTGCTGCCTCCGCCGCGGCGGACGGCCGACTGGATGTTCGGCGGGGTGTACGGGACCGTGCTGGCCGCGGGGCTGTTGGCCGCACTGGACCAGAAGGGCGGCGAGTACACCCCGTACTACGACGCCGGCTGGGTGCTGGTCACCGCGGCCGCAGCCGGCCTTGCGCACGGCTACTCCCACCACATGAGCAGCCACCACGCCGGCTCCGCCGGACACCGGTGGCGGCTGCTCGGGCGGGCGCTGTGGAACGAGTGGCCGGTCATCGCCGCCACCCTGCCCACCGTGCTGCTGCTGGTCTCCGCCGGGCTCGCCCACTGGGACTCCTCCGGCGTGACCGCCGTGGGGCTCGGCGTGAACACCGCGCTGCTGTTCGGCTGGGGGTCCTTCGTGGCGGTCCGGGTCGGCTACCGGATCGGCTCGGCCCTGCTGATCGGCCTCGCCGACGCCACCATCGGCCTGGTCATCATCGTGGCCAACGCGCTCCTCAAGTAGCCGCGGGCGAAGCAGGCCCGAGCCCCACCGATCGACCCCCGGGCCCTCAGTCGGGCAGCTGCCCCTCCGCCTCCGCCAGGATTTCTGTCACCCGCGCCGCGAACCGCGCTCCGCGCGGATCCGGCACGCCGGTCCGGGCGGCGGTGAGCAGGGCGTCCAGGGCGCGCCCGTACGCACCCGGTACGTCGGTCCAGTTGGGCAGCGAGAAGACGCCCTCGGCTCCGCGCACCTCCAGCCCCACCCCGGCGGCGGCGGTCGGTGCGCCCAGGCTGAGCACCGCCGTGCTCGCCGCGCCCGAGGCGTGGCGCAGGGCCAGCTGGACCACGTCGGAGGGGCCGCGGGTGGCGCTGACCGAGGTGACCTCGCCGAGCACCGGGATCAGCACGGACAGGGCGTGCGGGCCGACGTCCCACAGTCCGCCCTTGTCCTTGCGCCAGGGCGAGTCGGCGTACGCGCTGGGCGCGCCGTCGGGCGGGAAGACGGCACCGAGCCAGTGCGCACTGGCCGTGAACCAGCCGGTGCGCCCGATCTGCTCCTGCACCCAGCCGGCGGCGGGCTCGGCGAAGCGGAGGGTGAAGAAGACGACGGAGGCGACGCCGTGCCGGGCGGCGGCGTCGGCCACGGCGCGGGCGTCCGCGACGGTCGTGGCGACGGGTTTGTCGAGCAGCAGGTGGCGGCCCGCGGCGGCGGCGCGGACGGCGAGCGGGGCCTGCACGTCCGGCGGCAGGGCGAAGGCCACGACGTCACAGTCCGCGAACAGCGCGTCGGGGTCTTCGTACACCTTCACGTGGTACGCGTCGGCCAGCTCGGCCGCGGCTTCGGGCCGGCGGCCCCACACGCCGGCGAATTCGGAACCGGCGTGGGCGGCGAGGGCGGGGGCGTGGGTGCGGTGCGCCCAGGGACCGGTGCCCAGCAGGCCGACCCGGGGGCGGGCAGGCAGGGGGAGGGGACCCGTGGGGGCACCGCCAGAGGTCAAATCGTACGAAATGCTCACCTGCCAAGTCTGCCCCACTCGGACGGGTGTGCTGCCACCAACCCGCACAAGCCACCCGACCTGCGGTGTAAACCTCGGTAACACGGGGTTCACACACGGGCAACGGAAGAGAAATCGCCGCGGGGCACGCTGCGCAGTACACGCTGCGGTTCACGCCGCAGCACCACAGAACCGCAGCACCGCAGAACGCAGTGACGGCACGACGCAGTGACCGCGCAACGCAGTGACCCGCAGCAGCAGCACCCGCAGAGGCTGCGCCGGAGCGACGCACCGAAGGATGGGGCCCGTGAGCTACAAGGCTGAGTACATCTGGATCGACGGCACCGAGCCGACGGCGAAGCTGCGCTCCAAGACGAAGATCCTCGCCGACGGCGCCGAGCTCCCGATCTGGGGCTTCGACGGATCGAGCACCAACCAGGCCGAGGGCCACGCCTCCGACCGCGTGCTCCAGCCGGTGTTCTCCTGCCCGGACCCGATCCGCGGCGGGAACAACGTCCTCGTGCTGTGCGAGGTGCTGAACATCGACATGACCCCGCACGAGTCGAACACCCGCGCGCTGCTGCGTCCGGTCGCCGAGAAGTTCGCGGGCCAGGAGCCGATCTTCGGCATCGAGCAGGAGTACACCTTCTTCGACGGGGCCCGTCCGCTCGGCTTCCCGGTGAACGGCTTCCCGGCCGCGCAGGGCGGCTACTACTGCGGTGTCGGCTCGGACGAGATCTTCGGCCGCGACATCGTCGAGAAGCACCTGGACCACTGCCTGGCGGCGGGCCTGAGCATCTCCGGCATCAATGCCGAGGTCATGCCCGGCCAGTGGGAGTTCCAGGTCGGCCCGGTCGGCCCGCTGGAGGTCTCGGACCAGCTGTGGATCGCCCGCTGGCTGCTCTACCGCACGGCCGAGGACTTCAACGTCTCCGCGACGCTGAACCCGAAGCCGGTGAAGGGCGACTGGAACGGCGCGGGCGCGCACACCAACTTCTCCACGAAGGCGATGCGCGAGGACTACCGCGCGATCATCTCCGCCTGCGAGGCGCTGGGCGAGGGCAGCAAGCCGATGGACCACGTGAAGAACTACGGGGCCGGCATCGACGAGCGCCTGACGGGTCTGCACGAGACCGCCCCGTGGAACGAGTTCAGCTACGGCGTCTCCGACCGCGGCGCATCGGTCCGCATCCCGTGGCAGGTGGAGAAGGACGGCAAGGGCTACATCGAGGACCGCCGCCCGAACGCCAACGTGGACCCGTACGTGGTGACCCGCCTCATCACGGACACCTGCTGCACGGGCCTGGAGAAGGACGGCCTGGTCTGAGCCCCGGTTGACCCACAGTCGCCCGCCGAGTCCCCGTGGACCGGCGGGCGTTCTGCTGTCCGGCGGTGTGGGACGGATCTGCCCACGATGCGATATACGGGCCTCGCCGGAGGGAAGGCGGCCGGTCCGGATGATGACGGTTCATCCGGAATCGCACCCGGCCTCCTCCGAGGAGGATCGCGGAATTTGAGATTCCGCTCCACCTTTCGAGACAGGACCTGCCCCGCCGCCCCCGCATCTGCTTCAATGAGGCCCATGGCCAGCCACTCGCACCCCTCGAACGGTCGCAGCGACCTCGAGCCTTTCTGGCCCTCTCGTCAGGATCACGATTACGACCGGGAGTGTTGCCGCGCGAAGAACGCGCCGGCCCTCTAAAGCCTTCCGGGATCCGCCAACGGACCTGCCCAAGGCCTTCGGTCTGCGCGGTACGCGACGTCGTCTGCACGTCCGCACGTCTGCACCTCTCCTGCCGACCTCCGCGTGAAAGAGCTGACCACTCATGTCCCACACCCGTTCCCTGACGTCCGCCTCCGCCTCCGCCGCCTCCTCCGCTGCGACCGCTCCCCTCCCCTTCCCGCCCAGTCCGCGCCACCGGCTGCGCGCCGTGGACCGGGACGAGGTCGCCCGCGTGGTCGACCTGCTCCCGCCCGGCGCCACCTGGCTGCCCGCGCCCCAGCACACCCTGCCGGCGCTGCCCGGCCGGCCGCCGATGATCGGCTACCTGGTCCTCGTACCGGCCGACCAGCAGCCGCAGATCGCCTTCTCCCCCGCGTCCGTTCCCGTCCCGGCGCCCGCGGCCACCGCCACCGCCACCGCCCCGACGGCCGTCGCCGGGACCACCACCGGTGACGCCCTGGTCCGCATCGACGCGGCGCAGCGCACCGCCGAGGTCGACGGCCGGGTACTCGACCTGACGTACCTTGAGTTCGAGCTGCTGGCCCACCTGGTGGCGCACCCGCACCGGGTGCACAGCCGGGACCAGCTGGTCACCACGGTCTGGGGCTACGGCCACGTCGGCGACGGCCGGACCGTGGACGTCCACATCGCCCGGCTGCGCCGCAAGCTGGGCGCGGCCCACCGCGGCGCGATCCAGACCGTGCGGCGGGTCGGGTACAAGTACTCCCCGCCCGCCCTGTGATCGCCATGGCGCCCGCCTGAGGGCCTTGCGAACGCCGGAAACTGCCGGTGGGCCCGTACTCCCGCTGCGGCGCATGGCCCCCGCGGCCGTCCATTCCTCGGTGATGCCCGGCAGGATCGCCTCGATGGCGCGCGCCCCGCCCGACCACAGGAGGTGGAC
>NZ_JBEZBN010000093.1:0-16328 GCF_040647115.1 Streptomyces sp. NPDC044571 | reverse complement strand
CCAAAACCCCCACCGTCACCCTCGCCGCATGACCATCCCAAACACCCGCATACCAGTCACCACGTCCTTGACGAAAGACATAGAGACACCCCCCCGGACCAGGGGATATATCGGGCAACTCCGGACGCCGGGTCCCGGCCTCGCGCCCGTTCGCGTATGGTCACGCACACCTACTCCCGGCGACCGTGGTGCACCCGTGATCCGATTCGACAACGTCTCCAAGTCCTACCCGAAGCAGAACCGTCCTGCACTCAGAGACGTCTCCCTGGAGATCTCCAAGGGCGAGTTCGTCTTCCTGGTCGGCTCCTCCGGCTCCGGCAAGTCCACCTTCCTGCGGCTGGTCCTGCGCGAGGAGCGGGCCAGCCACGGCCAGGTCCACGTCTTGGGCAAGGACCTCGCCAAGCTCTCCAACTGGAAGGTCCCGCAGATGCGGCGCCAGCTGGGGACCGTGTTCCAGGACTTCCGCCTCCTGCCGAACAAGACGGTGGCCGAGAACGTGGCCTTCGCCCAGGAGGTCATCGGCAAGCCGCGCGGCGAGATCCGCAAGGCCGTCCCGCAGGTCCTCGAACTGGTCGGCCTCGGCGGCAAGGAGGACCGGATGCCCGGCGAGCTCTCCGGCGGTGAGCAGCAGCGCGTGGCCATCGCCCGCGCCTTCGTCAACCGCCCCGCGCTGCTGATCGCGGACGAGCCCACCGGCAACCTGGACCCCCAGACCTCCGTCGGCATCATGAAGCTGCTGGACCGGATCAACCGGACCGGCACCACCGTGATCATGGCCACGCACGACCAGCAGATCGTGGACCAGATGCGCAAGCGCGTCATCGAACTCGAACAGGGCCGTCTCGTACGCGACCAGTCGCGCGGCGTCTACGGCTACCAGCACTGAAAGGCCCTTGAGACGCAATGCGCGCCCAGTTCGTCATGTCGGAGATCGGCGTCGGCCTCCGCCGCAATCTCACCATGACCTTCGCGGTCATCATCTCCGTGGCCCTGTCGCTGGCCCTGTTCGGCGGCTCCCTGCTCATGCGCGACCAGGTGAGCAAGATGAAGGGCTACTGGTACGACAAGGTCAACGTCTCGATCTACCTCTGCAACAAGAGCGACGCCGAGGACAAGAGCGAGAGCGGCAGCAAGTCCTGTGAGAAGGGGGCCGTCACCCCCGAGCAGAAGCAGCAGATCGAGACCGACCTCAAGAAGATGGACCTCGTCGAGACGGTCCACTACGAGTCCTCGGACGAGGCGTACAAGCACTACAAGGAGCGCTTCGGCCACACCGCGCTCGCCTCGGTGATCACACCGGACCAGATGCCCGACTCCTTCCGGGTGAAGCTCAAGCAGCCCGAGAAGTACAAGGTCATCACCACGGCCTTCGCCGGCCGCGACGGCGTCCAGTCCGTCGCCGACCAGCACACCGAGCTCGACAACCTCTTCCAGATGCTCGGCTACCTCAACTGGGCCGCCCTCGGCATCATGTTGATCATGCTGATCGTCGCGCTGCTGCTGATCGTCAACACCGTGCGCGTCTCCGCCTTCAGCCGTCGGCGTGAGACCGGGATCATGCGGCTGGTGGGCGCCTCCAGCTTCTACATCCAGGTTCCGTTCATCATGGAGGCCGCCTTCGCGGGCCTCATCGGCGCCGTGTTCGCCTGCGCCATGCTCGGCGCCGGCCAGTACTTCGTCATCGACCACGGCGCCTCGCTGCGCACCAAGATGGAGCTGATCAACTTCATCGGCTGGGACTCCGTGCTGACGAAGCTGCCGCTGGTGCTGGTCATCGGGGTGCTGATGCCCTCGCTGGCCGCCTTCATCGCCCTGCGCAAGTACCTGAAGGTGTGACGAGCGCCCCGTGTGAGGTCGGCTCAACCTTCCCTGCGGCCACCGGGCTTGTCCTAGACTCGGCGCCATGCCGGGTCTGCCCGCCTTCTGTCTCCGGCCCCGCGACCTGCGTCGCGGGGCCGTTTTGACGTTGGTCTTCCTCGTGACCGTCGGGACCGCGGCGAGTACCGGCTGCTGGGACCGCGCGGACGCCCTGACCGCCCCCGGCTTAACGGCCGCGGGTGCGCATCCCCCCGCATCCGGTCCGTCCGGGGCGCCGCCCCGGACGTCCGGTACCGCCGACCGGGAGGCCGTCGCCCGCGCCGCCGCCGACGCGGCCGCGGAGGGCAAGTCCGGCAAGAAGGCCGCCCAGGAGGTGGTCAGCCGCAGCGGCGACCGCTGGGGCGTCGTCTACGACCGGGGTGAGTACGCCGCCTTCACCGACGAGCTGGACGGCCGCTGGACCGGCGTCGGCCTCTGGGTCGAGCGCCGCGGCGACGGCCGCATCGAGATCGCCCGGGTCCAGCCCGGGGGCCCCGCCGCCCGCGCCGGACTGCGCCCCGGGGACCGGCTGCTCGGCCTCGACGCCCGCACCGTCACCGGCCTGCCCGCCTCCGAGGTCGTGTCCCTGCTGCGCGGCGAGGCCGGCACCCCCGTCGTCCTGCGCCTCGGCCGCGACGGCTCCGAGCGCACCGAGACCCTGGTGCGCGAGCAACTGCACATCGAGCCCGTGACCGTGCAGCAGCTGCCCGACGGGGTCACCGTGATCAAGGTGGTCTCCTTCACCCGGGGCTCGGGCGAGCGGGTCCGGGCCGCCGTCCGCGCCGCCCCGCCCGGCGCCGGCGTCATGCTCGACCTGCGCGGCAATCCGGGCGGGCTGGTCACCGAGGCCGTGACGGCAGCCTCCGCCTTCCTGGACGGCGGGCTCGTGGCGACGTACGACGTACGGGGCAGTGAGCGCGCCCTCTACGCGAGCCCCGGCGGGGACACCGCCAGGCCCCTGGTGGCGCTGGTCGACGGGGGCACGATGAGCGCGGCGGAGCTGGTCACGGGCGCCCTCCAGGACCGGGGCCGCGCCGTCGCGGTGGGCACGCGCACCTTCGGGAAGGGCTCGGTGCAGATGCCCACGCCGCTCCCGGACGGCTCGGTGGCGGAGCTGACGGTGGGCACCTACCGCACGCCCGCCGGGCGCAGCCTGGACGGCAGCGGCATCACACCGGACCTGGCGGCCGGGGAAGGCGTCGAGGAACGGGCGCACACGGTATTGGGTGGCCTCGGGGTGGGTCCGTAGTGCGAAAATGACCGCACTATGGCTAAGGAAAAAGGGCGCAAGCTGATCGCCCAGAACAAGAAGGCGCGGCACGACTACACGATCCTCGACACCTACGAGTGCGGTCTCGTGCTCACCGGCACCGAGGTCAAGTCCCTGCGCCAGGGCAGGGCCTCGCTGGTGGACGGCTTCGTGTCGGTCGAGGGCAGCGAGGCGTGGCTCTACAACGTGCACGTGCCGGAGTACAGCCAGGGCACCTGGACCAACCACAGTGCCCGGCGCAAGCGGAAGCTCCTCATGCACCGGGAGGAGATCGACAAGTTGCAGCGCAAGGCCGACGAGTCGGGCCACACGGTCGTCCCCCTGTCCCTGTACTTCAAGGACGGCCGGGCGAAGGTCGAGATCGCGCTGGCGAAGGGCAAGAAGGAGTACGACAAGCGGCAGACGCTGCGCGAGAAGCAGGACACCCGCGAGACGAACCGGGCGATCTCGGCGATCCGCCGCAAGCAGCGGGGCACGCTGTAATCACCTGGCACGCGGTGGTCCACTTCGCGTACCATGGCGTCAGCACCGCCCCCCGGGGCGGAGCAGCTTGTGCTGTATCTAATTCAATAGCGTGAAACATGGGGATGATCGGTTTCGACAGCGGATGTCGATGCAGGGGAAGCGAGCCGAGGAAGCGGCAATGATCTCGTAAACCACATGTCGCAAAAAATAATCGCCAACTCCAAGAGCGATAACTCCCGCTTCACCCTCGCTGCCTAATAACAGTGAGCTGAAGCCTCTGTGAGGAGCGTCAGCCCGGAAGTGGTCCCGGTCCGGATCCTGGCGTCAACTAGGGATCTAAACCTCTAGCCCCGGTCACGGGGGTTGGAGGGAAACCAAACAGTGACTGAGCCCGTCGGAGACTTGTCCGTGTGATCTCCGGGGCCGAGAAAAGCGCAGCGGACTGCGCTCGGAGAAGCCCTGCTTCTGCACCGTTGGACGCGGGTTCGATTCCCGCCATCTCCACTCATCCCATGTGGGCGAAGGCCCCGCAGCCGCCAGGCTGCGGGGCCTTCGTCATGCCCGGCGCCGCCGGACGGAGGGTCGGCTCAGTAGTGGTACCGGGCCTTGAGGACCTTCACTTCCTTTTCGTCCGCCCGGTACACGAGGCGGTGCTCGTCATCGATCCGGCGGGACCAGTAGCCCGTGAGATCCCCCTTCAGCGGCTCGGGTTTGCCGATGCCGTTGAACGGGTCGCGCTGGATCTCGCCGATCAGACGGGTGATCCTGCGGGCCATCTTCCGGTCGGATGCGAGCCAGAACAGGAAGTCCTCCCAGGCGTCGGGGTCGAAGTGGACACTCCTCACTCCTCGCCCCCGGCCAGCTCCCGCAGCTCATCCATGGTCGTGGTGACAGTGGGAGCCCCTTCGCGGTCGCGGGCGACGGCCTGCATCAGGCGCTGGGCGTTGGCGGGTGAGCGCAGCAGGTAGACGGTCTCCTGCCAGGAGTCGTAGTCATCGGCGGACATGAGGACGGCATCGCCGTTGCGAGAAGTGATGCGCACCGGGGCGTGATCGGTGTTGACGCGCTCGATGAGCGGGAAGAGGCTCGCCCGGGCCTCGCTGGCGCTTATGGACATGGGTCCACACTCCTCTTCACTGGTACCGCTCTATCGTACGGGAATGGTACCGGAAACCGGTACGACAGTGCAGCAGTCCAAGAGAAGGGCCAAGAGGGCCGCCGCGGTCGGGAGGGCGTAGGACCAGGTGGTGCCCAGGTGGTCGACGGCCGTGCCGGCCGTCGCCGAGCCGAGGGCGATGCCCGCCAGGATGGCGGTGACCGCGAGGGTCATGCCCTCGTTGAGGCGGCCCTCCGGGGTGGCCCGGTGGATCCGGGACATCGCCGTCACCATCGTCGGGGCGGTGGCCATGCCCGCCAGGAGGAGCGCGGCGGCCAGCAGGGGCACGGAGCCCGTGGCCGCCGCCGCCCAGGGCAGGGCCATCGCCGCGCACAGGGTGACCAGGCAGGTGCGCAGGCTGCGGGGGCGCAGGGCCCCGTAGAGCAGACCGGCCGCGCAGGAGCCCGCCGCCTGGAGGGCCAGGACGAGGCCGGAGGAGGCGCCGAGCCCGTGGGCGTCGAGGTGCGCGATCGAGGTGACCTCCATCGCGCCGAACACCACGCCGAGGGGGAGGAAGAGCAGCAGGAGCGGGCGGACCGCGCGCAGCCGGGGGGCGCGCCCGCCGGCGGCCGACACGGGGGGCTGGGTGGCCCGTTGGGCCGTGAAGACCAGCATGCCCAGCAGCAGGAGCGAGGCCCCCGTCAGGGTGCCGGCCTCCGGGAAGGCGGCGGTGCACAGGAAGGCCGCCACCACCGGGCCGAGCATGAAGCAGAGCTCGTCGGCGGCCTGCTCGAAGGACATCGCCGTGTGGTGGTCCGCGGGGGAGTGGCGCAGCAGGTGGGTCCAGCGGGCGCGGGACATGCCGCCGATGTTGGGGGTGGTCGCCGTGGCCGCGTAGGAGGCGAACAGCGTCCAGGCGGGGGCGTGCGTACGGACGCACAGGACCAGGGACAGCGAGCCGAGGACGGCGATCAGCGTGGCCGGGACCGCAATGCGGGCCTGGCCGTACCGGTCGACCAGGCGGGCGGTCCAGGGCGCGACCACCGCGGTGGCCGCCATGCCGGTGGCCGTGACCGCGCCGGCCAGGGCGTACGAGCCGCGTTGGCCGGCGATCATCATGACCGCGCTGATCCCGAACATGCCCATGGGAAGGCGGGCGATGAGGTTCCCGGCGGTGAAGGCGCGGGAGCCGGGGACCGCGAAAAGGCGGCCGTACGGGCCCCGGGTGCGGGTCGGCCGCCGCGGGTCGCGGGCGCGGGCGGGAGCGGCGGCGGGGGCGATGACGAGGGTGGATCCGGTCACGGTCATACGGGTGGGGGCGATCTGCGGCATGCACCAAGATTCCGGTCCCGGCGGCGCTGCGGTCCAACACCTGTTGCCCGCCGATTGACCCGCTTCTGTTGTTAGTCTCCGGGGGTGAATCCCCGTGATGTGGAACCCCGGCTGCTGCGCGGGTTCGTCGCCGTGGCCGAGGAGTTGCACTTCACCCGGGCCGCCGCCCGGCTGTACGTGGCCCAGCAGGCGCTGAGCCGGGACGTGCGGCGGCTCGAACAGGCCCTCGGCGCCGCCCTGTTCGTTCGCACGACCCGGGCCGTCGAACTGAGCCCCGACGGCGAGCGGCTGCTGCCGCTGGCCCGGCGGGCGCTGTCCGCGCAGGAGGAACTGGCCGTCGCCTTCGCCGGCCCGCGGGCGCTGCTCGTCGACCTGAACACCGACGGGCCGAGCACCGCCCGGACGGTGCTGGAGTGCGCCCGCGAGCTGGCCCCGGACTGCGAGCTGATGGCCCGCTTCGAGAGCGGACTGACCCACGCCGCCGCCGAGATCGCCGCCGGCCGCCTCGACGTGTCCTTCGGCTACGCGGACGGCCTGGACTCGGCGCTGCGGGCCCGCCTCGACCACCGTCCCGTACGGTACGAGCCGCTCGCCGTGCTGCTGCCCGACGGACATCCGCACGCGGGGGCGCCGGGTGAGCCGATGGCGCTGGCCGACCTGGCCGGGGAGATCGTCTACGCCGGGGCCGGGAACCCGCGGACCCTGGAGTGGACCGGGCTGGCACGCGAGCTGTTCGCCGGACGGGGGATCGCGGTGGCGCCGCCGGCCCCGGTGGCCGTGGGCAAGGAGGAGTTCCGCCGGGTGATGGCCAAGACCCGCAATCCGGTGCTGGCGACCGTGGACTTCCTCGACATGCCGGGGTGCGTGAAGCGGCCGCTCGTCGACCCGGTGCCGCTGTCCCCCCTGTCGATGGTGTGGCGCAAGGGCCTCGCCCACCCCGGACTGGACGCCCTGCACCGGGCCGCCGCCGCGCTCTCGGACCGGCACGGGTGGCTGGCCGTGCCCGGGGGGAGCTGGCGCCCGGCCGCGCTCACAGGCGGCACCGGCGGCGGGTGAGTGCAAGGTTTCCCGCCGGTCATCCGGCGGGGACCGGGGCCGAAACGCGCCGTCCCTACGGTGGCGACCACGGATGCGACGAGCGCAGCAGCTGTGGAGGCCTGAGATGACCGGTACGACCGCACCGCGCAGGGGAGGCCGCTGGATCGAGCGGTGGGACCCGGAGGACGAGACGTTCTGGCAGCAGACCGGGGAGCGGATCGCCCGGCGCAACCTGCTCTATTCGGTGCTCTCCGAGCACATCGGGTTCTCGATCTGGTCGCTGTGGTCGGTGATGGTGCTCTTCATGGGGCCCGGCTACGGCATCGACCCCGCCGGGAAGTTCTTCCTGATCGCGACGGCGACCTGCGTGGGCGCCCTCGTCCGGGTGCCGTACACCTTCGCCGTCGCCCGCTTCGGCGGCCGGAACTGGACCGTCTTCAGCGCCCTGCTGCTGCTCGCGCCCACCGTGGCCGCGCTCGTGGTGATGGAGCCGGGAACCTCGTACGGGACCTTCCTGGCCGTGGCGGCCCTGACGGGCGTGGGCGGCGGGAACTTCGCCTCCTCCATGACCAACATCAACGCCTTCTTCCCGCTGCGCAAGAAGGGCTGGGCGCTCGGCCTGAACGCGGGCGGCGGCAACATCGGGGTCCCGGTGGTGCAGCTGATCGCCCTGCTGGTCATCAGCACCGCCGGGGCGGGCCGGCCGAGGCTGCTGCTGGGGATCTACCTGCCGCTGATCGTGGTCGCGGCCGCCCTGGCCCTGCTGCGGATGGACAACCTGGCGCCCGTACGGGCCGACACGGGCGCCGTCCGCGAGGCGGTGCGCGACGCCCACACCTGGATCATGGCGTTCCTCTACGTCGGCACCTTCGGGTCCTTCATCGGCTACAGCTTCGCCTTCGGACTCGTCCTGCAGACGCAGTTCGGCCGGACCCCGCTGCAGGCCGCCTCGCTCACCTTCATCGGGCCCTTGCTCGGATCACTGATCCGGCCCGTGGGCGGTGCTCTCGCTGACCGGTTCGGCGGGGCCAGGATCACGCTCGGGACCTTCGTGGCGATGGCCGCCGCGACCGGGGTGGTCGTCCTCGCCTCGGTGCGGCACTCGCTGCCCGTCTTCCTCGTCGGGTTCGTGGCCCTGTTCGCGCTGAGCGGTGTCGGGAACGGCTCCACCTACAAGATGATCCCCGGGATCTTCCACGCCAGGGCGCTCGCCCGGGGCTTGGTCGGCGAGGACGCGGCGGCGTACGGGCGCCGGCTGTCCGGGGCCTCCATGGGGCTGATCGGCGCGGTGGGCGCACTCGGCGGGCTCGGCATCAACCTGGTCTTCCGCGAGGCGTTCCTGAGCTCCGGATCCGGAACGGCCGCCTTCGTCACCTTCCTCGGCTTCTACGCCGCCTGTTGCACCGTGACCTGGGCGGTATACCTTCGCCGGCCGGTCGGCGCGCCCCTTCCGGCGGCCGGGGCCGAGCCGGCCGCGCAGCTCACCTCGGTGTAACGGCGGTTTACGGCCACGAAATACAGCGGAACCGAGCCTGACACGGCAACTTGACAGGCTCGGTTCCCGTCGCGTGACACGTGATCGCGCGTTGTGAGAACGACCCACTGGGCAAGGCAGGTCACCATGGACGACACCCACACCGCCACCGCACCGTCTCCGCTGGCGGGGTTCACCGTCGGGGTCACCGCGGCCCGGCGGGCGGACGAGCTGATCGCCCTGCTGCGCCGCCGCGGCGCCACCGTCCTGCACGCACCGGCCCTGCGGATCGTGCCGCTGGCCGACGACAGCGAGCTGATGACCGCCACGAAGCAGCTCATCGACTGTCCGCCGGACACGGTGGTCGCCACCACCGCGATCGGCTTCCGGGGGTGGATCGAGGCCGCCGACGGATGGGGGATCGGCGAGGAGCTGCTGGCGCGGCTGCGAGCCGGTGAACTGCTGGCGCGCGGACCGAAGGTCAAGGGCGCCATCAGGGCCGCCGGGCTGGTGGAGACCTGGTCCCCGCAGTCGGAATCCCTCGCCGAGGTGCTGGACCGGATGCTGGGCGCCGGGGTGGCGGGGCGGCGGATCGCCCTCCAGCTGCACGGGGAGCCGCTGCCCGGGTTCGTGGAGGCGCTGCGGGCCGGCGGGGCCGAGGTGGTCGTGGTCCCGGTGTACCGGTGGATGCCCCCGCAGGACCTCGGCCCGCTCGACCGGCTGCTGGACGCGGTGGCCGGCGGCGGGGTCGACGCGGTGAGCTTCACCTCCGCCCCGGCGGCGGCCTCGCTGCTGTCCCGCGCGGAGCAGCGCGGGATGGGGGACGCGGTGCTGGCCCGGTTGCGGGGCGAGGTGCTCTCGGCCTGCGTCGGGCCGGTGACCGCGCTGCCGCTGCAGGGCCAGGGGGTGGAGACCGTACAGCCGGAGCGGTTCCGGCTGGGCCCGCTGGTGCAGCTGCTGTGCCGGGAACTGCCCGGCCGGGCGAAGGTGTTGCCGGTGGCGGGGCACCGGCTGGAGATCCGCGGGCACGCGGTGCTGGTGGACGAGGAGCTGCGGCCGGTGCCGCCCGCGGGGATGGCGCTGCTGCGGGCGCTGGCCCGGCGGCCGGGCTGGGTGGTGGCCCGGGCCGAACTGCTCCGGGCCCTGCCGGGGGCGGGGCGGGACGAGCACGCCGTGGAGACCGCGATGGCCCGGCTGCGGGGGGCGCTGGGCGTGCCGAACCTGGTGCAGACGGTGGTGAAGCGGGGGTACCGGCTGGCGCTGGACGCGGGTGAGTGCGCCCCCGACTCCCCCCGCTGAACGTGCCTGGACGCGCCGGGGCCCGAACGCGCCCGGACGTGACGCGTGCCGGCGCGAGCCGACGTGCCCGGCCGGGCGGCCCCGGGGCCCGGGCCCGGGGCCCTGTGGGAGCCCGCCGGCCCTGGTGGGGGCCCGCCGGGTCCGTTAGCGTACGCGGATGATCATCGTTGACGGAGTCGAGATGCGGGGTGTCGGCATCGGCGACGCCGCCGCCCTGGCCGACACCCTGACGCGCAACCGCGCGTACATGGCGCCCTTCGAACCCTGGCGGTCCGAGGTGTTCTACACCGAGGCCGGCCAGCGGGCGCGGATCGAGGGCCTCCTCGCCGAGCGGGACGGCGGCCGGCTGGCGCCCTACGTGCTCGTCGAGGCGGAGACCGGCGCCGCCGTCGGGGCGATCAACCTCGGCAGCATCTCCCTCGGCCCCTTCCGCAGCGGCGGCGTCGGCTACTGGGTCGACCAGGCGTGGACCGGCAAGGGGCTGGCCACCGCCGCCCTGGAGGAGGTCTGCCGGATCGCCCGCGACGAGCTCGCCCTGCACCGGGTGGAGGCGGGCACGCTGGTCGACAACCTGGCCTCGCAACGCGTCCTGGCGAAGGCCGGCTTCGAGCAGTTCGGGCTCGCGCCGAAGTACCTCCACATCAACGGCGCCTGGCGCGACCACCGCCTCTTCCAGCGCCTGCTGCACGACGAGGCGCCGCTGTAGCCGCAAGGGGCCCCGCCCCGCCCCCTGTACGGGGGGTTCCGCATCGCGTCGTCCGGGGGCACTCTGAGAGCCACACCCCCGGCGAAGAGGCGGTGACGGGCATGTGGTTCGACTCCGGGCGGGTCTGCCTGGACCTGGTGGCCACCTTCGCCGCCCACGCGGGCGCCGAGCAGATCCGGGACGGTGACGAGCTGCGGCTGTGGCTGGCCGGAGCCGGACTCGTGCCCGACCGGACGCCGCTCGCCCGGGTGGGCCCCGACTGGGTGGAGGCCTTCCGGGCCCTGCGCGCCGACGTGGAGACCCTCGTACGGGCCGAGCTCGCCGGGAACGGCCCCGACGGGGGAGCGCTCGCCCGGGTCAACGCGCTGGCCGCCGGTCCACCCCCCGGACTGTGTGCCGTACAGGACCAGGAGGGCCACCTCGTACGGGAGTTGTGCGGCGGGGTGGGCTGCGGCGCGCTCCTGGCCGCCGTCGCCCGGGACGCGGTGGAACTGCTCACCGACCCCGGCGAGCGGGCCCTGCTGCGCTCCTGCGAGGGCGACGGCTGCACCCGCGTCTACCTGGACACCTCCCGGGGCCACCGGCGGCGCTGGTGCTCCAGCGAGCTGTGCGGCAACCGGGAGCGGGTCGCCCGCCACCGGCGCAGGGTGCTGGCCGCCCGGCCGGGCTGAATCCCCGGGGTGATCTTCGCCCGGTCACCGGAACGGGCGTGCGGACAGGGCGCGGGTTCGCGTACGGTTGACGGTCGCCCATGCACGTCAGAAGGGGGCCTTGGTGGCCGCGCAGAATGCCGCTGTCGACAGCACGGCGGATTCCGTCCGCGATCGGGAGATCGCGGTCGAGCAGACGCATCTGGACCAGGTGTACCGCCGGCTCGAAGAGAAGATCGACGAGGCCGAGTTCCTGATGAACGACGCGGCCAAGCGCGGCCAGGTCGGCACGCCCGGCGCACTGGCCGAGCGCGATGCGCAGGTCTTCCGGGCGGGCATCCACCTGAACCGGCTGAACAACGAGTTCGAGGACTTCCTCTTCGGCCGGATCGACCTGGTGCTCGGCAAGGACGGGGAGCGCGGCCCCGACGGCGCCTACACCTCCGTCGAGCCCGCCGACGACGCGATCCGCGAGGACCTCACCGCCGACATCGCCGAGACCCTGCACATCGGGCGGATCGGCGTGCTCGACGCCGACTACGCCCCGCTGGTCATCGACTGGCGCGCTCCGGCGGCCGCGCCCTTCTACCGGTCCACGCCCAAGGACCCCGGCCGGGTGGTGCGCCGCCGCGTGATCCGCTCCAAGGGCCGCAAGGTGCTCGGCGTCGAGGACGACCTGATGCGCCCCGAGATCACCGCCTTCCTCGACGGGCAGGAGCTCCCCGCGATCGGCGACGGCGCCCTGATGGCCGCGCTCGGGCGGGCCCGTACGCACTCCATGCGGGACATCGTCTCCTCCATCCAGGCCGAGCAGGACCTGGTCATCCGGGCCCCCGCCGCGTCCGTCGCCGAGGTGGCGGGCGGTCCCGGCACCGGCAAGACAGCCGTCGCCCTGCACCGTGCCGCCTACCTGCTCTACCAGGACCGGCGGCGCTACTCCGGCGGCATCCTGATCGTCTCGCCGACCCCGCTGCTCGTCGCCTACACCGAGGGCGTGCTGCCCTCCCTCGGCGAGGAGGGCCAGGTCGCCATCCGGGCGCTGGGCTCGCTGGTCGACGGCGCGGAGGCGACGACGTACGACGAACCCGCCGTGGCCCGCATCAAGGGCTCCTCCCGGATGCTCAAGCTGCTGCGCAAGGCCGTACGGGGCGCCCTGGAGCTCGGCGGTGCCCCGGAGCGACTGCGGGTGGTGGCCTTCGGACGCCGCCAGGAGCTGGAGGCCGAGGAGCTGGACCGGATCCGGCAGAACGTCCTCGGCGGCACCGCCCCGGTCAACCTGCTGCGCCCGCGCGCCCGCAAGCTGCTGCTCGACGCCCTGTACGCGAAGTCCGGGCAGGCCGGCCGGCACAGCGACCCGGAGCTGGCCGCCGAGCTGCGCTCCGCCTTCGACGAGGACGTCTCCACCGAGGACGCGTTCATCGACTTCCTGAACGCCTGGTGGCCCGAGCTGACCCCGCGCGGGGTGCTCGCCACGCTCGCCGACGAGCGCCGCCTCGGCCGCTGGGCCCGACGGATCCTCAACCCGCGCGAGACCCGCCAGCTGGCGGGCTCGCTGCGCCGGCTGGGGGCGGACGGCAAGGGCCCGCTGTCGGTGCACGACGTGGCGCTGCTGGACGAGCTCCAGCAGCTGCTCGGCGCCCCCGCACGGCCGAGGCGCAAGCGGGAGCTGGACCCGCTGGACCAGCTCAGCGGGCTGGAGGAGCTGATGCCGACCCGCGAGGAGACCCAGTGGGAGCGGGCCGAGCGGCTCGCGGCGGAGCGCACCGAGTACGCCCACGTCATCGTGGACGAGGCGCAGGACCTGACGCCGATGCAGTGGCGGATGGTGGGCCGCCGCGGCCGGCACGGCACCTGGACGGTGGTCGGCGACCCGGCCCAGTCCTCGTGGACGGACCCGGAGGAGGCGGCCGCAGCCCGCGACGAGGCCCTGGGGACCCGGCCGCGGCGGCGCTTCACCCTGACGGTGAACTACCGCAACCCGGCCGAGGTCGCCGAGGTCGCCGCCCGCGTCCTGCGGCAGGCGATGCCGGGCATGGAGCCGCCGACGGCGGTGCGCTCCACCGGCCTGGAGCCCCGGTTCACCCTCGCCGGGGACGACCTGGCCACGGCCGTCCGAGAGGAGGCCCGGCGGCTGCTGGAGCAGGTCGACGGCACGGTGGGCGTGGTCGTGGCGATGGACCGGCGCGCGGAGGCCGCGGGCTGGCTGGCGGACCTGGGCGAGCGGGCGGTGGCGCTCGGCAGCCTGGAGGCCAAGGGCCTGGAGTACGACGCCACGGTGGTGGTCTCCCCGGCGGAGATCGCCCAGGAGTCCGCGGCCGGCCTGCGGGTGCTCTACGTGGCCCTGACCCGGGCGACCCAGCAGCTCACGGTGGTGTCGACCGACCGCGACGAGCCGGACGCGGACGGCGTGCCCGCGCTGCTGCGGCCGTAGAGGTGCGCCCGGCGGGTTACGGGCCCGGCCGGGCGCGGGCCGGGCCCGGGCCCGGATGGCCCGCGGCCACACGCGTGGTGAGACGAGGCCAACTCCCACGAGGGGGACCGGCTGAGGCGATCCTTTGTTAGCCTGGGTACGACACCGGCTCGATCCAAGCCCCCGGGCCCAACCTTCGTCGCTTAGAGCGACCACTTGCCGCGAGGCGAGCATGGCGGGTCGGTGTCTTATACGTGGGAACAGGTCCGCGCCCCTCGGCATCGAGGAGCGCGGACCTTTTTCGTACGGGGCTCCGCTTCCACCGCGTCGATCAATCTCGTATGGTGGAAGAGTCTTTCCGAAATTTGTAGCTGGTTACCTCGTACCGGCTGGTAGGTGGGACGATCGGACAACAGGTCCTGCCGCGCCCGCCGCGAGTGGGGCCCTGTGACAGCGAAACCAGGGAACAGAAGAGGAACACGGCCATGGCAACGGCGCCCAGCGTCTCGTACTCGATGACGGTCCGCCTGGAAGTGCCCGCGAGCGGAACCGCGGTCTCCCAGCTCACCACCGCCGTGGAGTCCTCCGGTGGCTCGGTCACCGGCCTCGATGTGACCGCCTCCGGCCACGAGAAGCTCCGCATCGACGTCACCATCGCCGCGACCTCGACCGCGCACGCCGACGAGATCGTCGGCAAGCTCCGCGGCATCGAGGGCGTCAGCCTCGGCAAGGTCTCCGACCGAACCTTCCTGATGCACCTCGGCGGCAAGATCGAGATGGCGTCCAAGCACCCCATCCGCAACCGCGACGACCTCTCGATGATCTACACCCCCGGCGTGGCCCGCGTGTGCATGGCCATCGCCGAGAACCCCGAGGACGCACGCCGCCTCACCATCAAGCGCAACTCCGTCGCAGTCGTGACGGACGGCTCCGCCGTCCTGGGCCTCGGCAACATCGGACCCAAGGCCGCGCTGCCCGTCATGGAGGGCAAGGCGGCCCTCTTCAAGCGCTTCGCCGGCATCGACGCGTGGCCGATCTGCCTGGACACCCAGGACTCCGACGCGATCGTCGAGATCGTCAAGGCCATCGCCCCCGGCTTCGCCGGCATCAACCTGGAGGACATCTCCGCACCCCGCTGCTTCGAGATCGAAGCCCGGCTGCGCGAGGCCCTCGACATCCCCGTCTTCCACGACGACCAGCACGGCACCGCCATCGTGGTGCTCGCCGCCCTCACCAACGCACTTCGCGTCGTGGGCAAGGCAGTTGGGGACGTCAAGGTCGTCATGTCGGGCGCCGGCGCGGCCGGCACCGCCATCCTCAAGCTGCTCCTCGCGGCCGGCGTCAAGAACGTCGTCAGCGCCGACATCCACGGGGTCGTGCACGCGGGCCGCCCCGATCTGGTCGACGCCGCGGCCGACTCCCCGCTGCGCTGGATCGCCGAGAACACCAACCCCGAGGGCTACACGGGGACGTTGAGGGAGGCCGTGGTCGGCGCCGACGTCTTCATCGGCGTCTCGGCCCCCAACGTCCTGTCCGGCGAGGACGTCGCCGCCATGGCGAACGGCGCGATCGTGTTCGCGCTCGCGAACCCGGACCCCGAGGTGGACCCGGCCGTCGCCCGCCAGACCGCCGCCGTCGTGGCCACCGGCCGCTCCGACTTCCCGAACCAGATCAACAACGTCCTGGTCTTCCCGGGCGTCTTCCGCGGCCTGCTGGACGCCCAGTCCCGTACGGTGAACACCGACATGATGCTGGCCGCCGCGACCGCGCTCGCCGACGTCGTCGGCGAGGACGAGCTGAACGCGAACTACATCATCCCGTCCGTCTTCAACGACAAGGTCGCGGGCGCCGTCGCCGGAGCGGTCCGCAAGGCCGCCTCGGCCGCGCAGGGACCGGCCGCCACGGGCTCCACGACCGCCTAGCGGGCGCCCGGTTCCCGGCGCGTCGCGAGATGCGGGCCCGGCGGGCCGCCTCTAGGGTTGCGGGGATGCCCGCGAGGTCCGCGGTCCGCATCCACCGAGTGCGGACGGAGCGTCACCGCGGCGTGACTGTGGCGCTTTTCGTGTGACCCTGGCGGGTGCCGGATTGGCTTTCCCGCCGCTGGTGGGGGCAGGATGCGTAACCGGGCGAGAGGGTCTGACGTTCAGACCCGGGTCCGGGGACTGTCCGAGGGCCCTGGCAGCATCGGCTTCGATCTCACGCCTCTATGGCAAGTTGAACACGGGAGTACAACATGAACCGCAGTGAGCTGGTGGCCGCTCTGTCCGAGCGCGCCGAGGTGACCCGCAAGGACGCCGACGCCGTTCTGGCCGCCCTCGCCGAGACCGTCGGTGAGGTCGTCGCCAAGGGCGACGAGAAGGTCACCATCCCCGGCTTCCTGACCTTCGAGCGCACCCACCGTGCCGCTCGCACCGCACGCAACCCGCAGACCGGCGACCCCATCCAGATCCCGGCCGGCTTCAGCGTGAAGGTCTCCGCGGGCTCCAAGCTCAAGGAAGCCGCCAAGGGCAAGTAGTCGCCCTTGTGCCGGGGGCCGCACAGCCCCCGGGACGGCAGCAGTACGCAGCGGCAGCCGTACGCGTCACGCCGTACGCGTCACGCCCTGCGCAGCGCGCAGAAAAGCAGGAGGGGGGGGGCCCCAACGGGGGGGGGGGCCGTGGGGGGGTGGAGGGGAGTTGTGTATATTAAAAGGGTTTAATAAAATGAAATTATGTGTTATTTTTTTTTTGAG
>NZ_JBEZBN010000092.1:0-16884 GCF_040647115.1 Streptomyces sp. NPDC044571 | reverse complement strand
CCTCTGGGCGCTGGTGTGGCTTGGCCGGGTGGAGTCCCACGGGCCCTAGCCGGATTTGTGGGGGGGGGGCGGGGGGGAGGCCCGGTACTCCCGCTGCGGGAGTACGGGCCCACCGGCCGGCCCGCGCCGGACTAGGCGGCCTTGGCGCGGTGCGCCGCCACCGCTCCCAGCAGTACGTCGACCGCGAGGAAGGCGATCAGGCTGATGCCGAGCAGCGGCACGAACCAGCCGACCACCGCCGTCACCGCGGCGAGCGGGAGCAGCATCGTCAGCGGCGCCTTCCGCCAGGCGCCGCGCGGTTGGGCACGGCCGACCGAGAACGTGCGCTCCTTGGTGGGCCGGCGCAGCCACCACATCCGGTAGCCCCAGACGACGAGGAACATCAGGGCCACGGCCAGCGCGGCCAGGGCGATCTGGTTGGCGAGGCCGAAGGTCTGGCCCATGTGCAGGTCGATGCCGAAGTGGGTGAGCTGGGCGAGCACGGGATGGTTGGAGAACCGCAGGACGTCCATGACCTTGCCGTCGGCCGGGTCGACGGCGACGGAGTCCAGGTGCACGGGCACCTGCTTGTCCTTCTCCTTGACCACGTAGCCCTTGCCCTTGGCCGGGAGGGTCACCTGGAGCTGCTCGGTGATCCCGGCGGCGCGGGCCGCGGCCACGGCCCTGTCGATGCCGATGTCGGCGGTGGGCGCCGGCGGGGGCATCTCCATGCCCTCGGTCATCACGTGCCCGGCGTGCTCGCCGCCCCCGTCGGCGCCCGCCCCGGCGGCGAGGGAGGCGGAGACGGAGGGGGTGGCTCCGCCGAGGCGGTCCTGCAGCTGCCCGATGTTCTCGCCGGCGTACTTCGACCAGGTCAGGCCGGTGGCGGAGAGGGCGACGAGCCCGGTGACGGCCCAGAGGCCGACGGCCCCGTGCCAGGAGAGGGTCTTGCGGCGCCCGGTGGCGGCCCGGTCGGGCAGGACGAGGCGGGCCTTGCGGGAGCGGCGGCGGCCGATCCACAGGGCGAGGCCGCCGAGGGCGACCACCCACAGCCAGCTCGCAGCGAGCTCGCTGTAGTTCCGGCCGAACTCCCCGAGGTGGAGGTTGGAGTGGAACTCGCTGAGCCAGGCGCGCAGCGGCAGTGCGTCGGAGGAGGTGGTGAGCCGTCCGTTCACATGGGCCGTGTAGGGGTCCACGAAGACGGTGAGGTTCTCGCCCTCCGCGAGGCCGGGTTTCTCCATGACCACGCGGGTGGTCGCCTCGGCGTCGGGCGCGGGCCACACGGACACGACCTTGCCGTCGGGGGCGGCGGCCTTCGCTGCCGCGACCTGGGTACCGAGGGGGAGGGCGCTGTCGCCGACGCGGGCGACGGTGAGCTGGTCGGCGTAGAGGATCTTCTCGGCCTGCCAGGAGGCGGAGTACAGCAGTCCGGTGGCGGCCGCGACGAACAGCAGCGGGGCCATGAAGATCCCGGCGTAGAAGTGCAGGCGCAGGAGCAGGGGCCGTATGGCGGCCCAGGTGCCGGCCTTGGGCGCGGTTGCGGGTGCATCGGCGTCCGGGATGCGGACGCCGACCTCGTCAAGGGACATGAGGGTCCTAGGTGTTGGCGAAGACATGGGTGATCGGCCCCCAGGTCTCGCCGTGGCGCGTGCGTCCGTCAGACGCAGGCGCGGGTGGGCCGGCCGGGGGCCGTGGCGCGGATGTCCCGCCTCCGCGGCGGCCCGCGGCGCACCAGGGCATGCGCGTGTACGGCTCCGCGCAGCCGGCGCGGGCGTGCGTACGAGGGCCGGGGCGCGGGTCGCCCCGGTACGGGGGCCGGCCGCGTCCGCACCAGCGCGACGGCGCGGGCGAGCGGACGGGCCGCCAACAGGGCGGCGGCGCCGAGGACTCCGGCCAACCGGAACACCGTGGCCTCGCCCCAGGCGAGCCAGGCCGCGCAGAGCAGGCCGGCGAGCAGGTGGGCGAGCAGCATCCCGAACCCGCCGTCCCCGACCAGCCCGTCGAGCGCGCCGAGCGCGCCGAGCCCGTCCCGCGGATGCCCGGCCGTTCCGGCTGCCTCGTGCATGCCGTGCAGGGAGTGCAGGGAGTGCATCCCGGCCGCCCCCTCCATGCCCTCCATGCCCTCCATGCCGTGGCCGCTCCCCGCCGAAGGGGCCGGTGCCGTGGTGGAGAAGACGAGGTGGAGGAGGGTCTGGACCGTGAGCAGGGCCGCGGTGATGCCCGCGGGGCCCCGGCGGCGGGCGGCGGCCGGCCAGGCGAGGGCTCCGGTCACCGCGAAAGCGCCCAGAAGCCCCCATACAGGGACGTCCGTACCGGACATGTGCGCATGCCCCGTCGCACCCAATGCGGTGCACACCGCCGCGAACAACGCGGTCCGTGCGGCGCGCATCGGCGCGGGGCTCCCAGACATGACCGGGACATGCTCGCATGCGGACCCGGTGCCGTTCGACGGAGACCCCTGTCCGATCATGGTCCGGTGAATCCATTGTCATGGCCACCACCTTTCGCGGGCGCCGCGTACACCGGCGGGGTCCAGCTCGGGGCGTACGCCCTGGAGCGGATGGCGGCGGCGGACCGGGAACGGCTGCTGCGGCGCTGCTCGACGAATGTCGACAATCTCGACGCCGGCCACTGGGAGACGGTCCTGACCAGCGCCCTCGTCGTCGAGGAGCCGATGCCGCTGTCGTACGCGCTGCTCCTCGTCGCGGTGCTCGGGTACGCGGAGTACGCCCACGGGGCCTGGTGGACGGCCGCGGTGTTCCTGTTCGGGCACACCGCGGCGACGCTCCTCGTCTACGGCGTGCTGCGCCGGACGGCCGGCCCGGCCACCCGCAGGGCCCTGGACGTCGGGACCAGCTACGGGTTCAACGCCGTGCTCGGCGCACTGACCTCCGCGCTGCCGCGCGGGCCGGTCCGTACCGCCGTCCGGGTGGGGCTGCTGGCGCTCGCCGCGCAGCCGGTGCTGGCGCGGAAGCGGACGTTCACGGACGCCGGGCACCTGGCGGCCCTGGGGATCGGCGTCGGGATTTCCCTGGTGCTCGATTACCTATCCCCACCGAAACACCTGAAAATCGGATGAATACGACGCGCCCACCGCTGGAGCTGCCACGATGACCGCCACCGCCACCCCTTCCACCACCGTCGCCAACCTCCGCGACCTCGGCGGCACCCCGCTGTCCGGCGGCCGCACCGTCCGCCCCGGCCTGGTCCTGCGCTCGGGCCAGCTCGACCGGCTCGACGTGGACGCCGACCCGGCCGTTGCCGCGCTGGGCCTGCGTACGGTCATCGACTTCCGCACCGCGGCCGAGCGCGCCGACTACCCGGACCGGGTGCCGGACGGCGCCCGCCTGCTGGTCCAGGACGTGCTCGCCGACATGCTGAGCTCCGGCCGGATACCGGCCGCCACACAGCTCAAGGACCTGCTGTCCGACCCGGCGCGGGCGGAGGAGCACCTCGGCGCGGGCAAGGCCCAGGCCCTGTTCCAGGACACCTACCGGTCCTTCGTGCGGACCAACTCCGGCCAGGCGGCGTATGCGGTGCTGCTCACCGAGCTGGCCGATCCGCAAGCCGGCCCGCTGCTGTTCCACTGCACGGCCGGCAAGGACCGTACGGGCTGGGGCGCGACGGTGGTCCTGTCGCTGCTCGGCGCGGACGAGGACACCCTGATGGCCGAATACCTCTCCGTCAATCCGGCGGTCAAGCAGGCCTTCGCACGGCTGATCGAGGGCTTCACGATGGCCGGCGGCGACCCGGAGATCGCGCTGGCGCTGATCGGGGTGTTCCCCTCGTACCTGGAAGCCGCGCTGGACGAGGTCGCCCTGCGGTACGGATCCATGGAGAAGTACGTCCGCGAGGGGCTCGGCGTGTCGGACCAGACGGTCGAGGCGATGCGCGCCCGCCTGGTGGTCTGAGGCCCTCCCGGGGCACCCGGCGCGGTTCCCCGTCCCGGGGCGCCCCGCCGCGGCAGCCGGGGGATTCGTACAGCGGACGGGTGACCATCCGACGATTCGCTCGTTCTGCTGAACGTGACTGCGCCGGATACCGCCACCCGCCCCTCGTCTCCCGTGTCGCCCGTGCCCGACGTCGAGCAGGCCGAGGCCGCCATCGTCGAGCACTATCCGCGGCTGGTACGGCTCGCCTACCTGGTGCTGCCGCCCGCCTTCGGCCGCAACCGGCGCGTGCTCACCGCCCACGCGCTGACGCAGCGGGCACTGCCACGCGGGCGGCGCGCGAGTGAGGTCTCAGCCGCCGCCGCGGCGGCCGTGACCGTGCAGGGCGGGGTGCCGGGCCAGCGGGCCGGGGTCGCGGGCACCGACGCCGGGTACGCGTACGTGCGGGCGCGGGTGCTGCGTGCAGCCCTGGAGGCCGGGATCCCCCTGACGTTCCGGGCGCTGCCCCGGCGGGCGCAGTTGCCCGTGCTGCTCCCCCAGGTGTGGGGCCTGCGGCTGTTCCCGCGCTCCGGCGGCGCCGAGGAACTGGCCCTGGACCAGTGGCTGGCCACCCTCGACGGGCCCGGCCGGGCGGCCTGCGTGCTGCGGGCCCTGGAGCGGCTGCCGGAGCCGGAGGTGCTGCGGTTGCTGGCCGAGGCGGGGGTCGCGAACCCGGCCGCCGCGGTCGCGGAATCGGGGGATCCGGCGCATGACGCCCTGTTCGCGTCCCCCGAGTTCGATCCCTGCGTCCTCCAGGCGCGGCCCACCGATCTGCTGCGGCGGCGCCGTTTCGCGCGGGCCGCGCTGGCAGCCGGGGCCGCCCTCACCGTGTGCGCGGCCCTGCTCGCGCTGCCGGGCGGCGGCTGGGGCGCCGACGGGGCCGCGGCGCCGGCGTACGCGAAGAACCCGGCGGCGGAGCAGGCCCTGGACCCGGCGAAACTGGTCCGGGTCGCGCCCACGCTCTGGCGTACGTCCTCCCGTACGGACTTCTCCGCCTGGCCCGCCCGGGGGGACCGGATCGGTGACACCGCACTACTGCGCCGGGCGCTGGCCGTGTGGGCCCGGCCCGGCTCCTCCGTGGTGGCCTCGGCCACCCCCGGCACACCGCCCGGGCCGCCGATGGGACCGCCGCAGCTGCTGTACGCGGGCACCGTCGACCAGGCCGTGGTGGTCCTGCTCTACGACGGCCTGCGCGTGGTCCGGTACGCCGAACCGCGCGCCGGCACCTCGGTCGCCGCCCTCGACTTCGCCCGCACGGACGGCGCCTCCGCGGACACCGCCACGGCTCTGGTCCTGAGCCGGGTCGACGGCAACGTGCGCTACCTGACCGCGCCCTGGATCACGGGCGCGGTCGAGCGGGACCTGCTCAAGCCGGGCGAGGCGCCGACGGCCCTGAAGCTGAGCCCGGACGGGGTCACCCCGCCGGTGGCGAGCCCCGCTCCGGCGGGCGGCTGTACCGGCTGGAACGCGCTGGCGCTGACCGGGGACGGGGCGACCCGGCTGATCACCGACCTCGGGGAGCTCACCCCGGCCCGACTGACCTCGGGCGCGCCGGGCGCCGAGCGCGATGTGACGGAGGGCGCGGAGCTCGGCGACTGGTCCCGCATCGCCTGCCTCCTTTCGTCGGTCCGCTCGCACGGGGTGCGTACGGTCAACGCCTGGACGTACGCGAAGCAGCCGCTGCCCGAGGGTGAGGGCACGGCGACCTGGCTGTGCACGCGCGCGGAGACCTGGACGGGCACGCAGGACCGGGTGCAGGCGCAGTTCCTGACCCCGGGCGCCCCGCTGGCGGCGCAGGCGGCGAAGGCGGAGGGCTCGCGGGCGTGCGGACCGCGGGAGCCGCGGGTGCTGGCGGGCGTGCTGTGGAAGTCCAAGGCCGGCCAGTGGTACGTCCTGGCGGCGGGCAGCGCGCAGTTCGCCTCGCTGTCGGTGTCGGGCGGCGGGGTGAGCGGGGCGGCGACGGGCAACCGGCTCGCGGTGAAGGCCCCGGAGGGGGCGCAGGTCGACCTGGCGGGCAGGCTCACGGACGGGACGAAGGCGGGCGTCCTGCGGTAGTCCGGCCGGGCGGAGGGGCGCTTGCGGGAAGTGGGCGGTGCAGAGGGGTTTTCCTCCCTGCTACCCCTCAGTACATTGACGCCATGTCTAATACGCCGCCTGCGCCCGCCCCCGTGGTGTCGGAACACATAGACCTGAAGCCGCGCAACGTGTCCTTCGGCTGGGAGGACACCCCGCTCCACTGGCTGCCCGGCGACCCGTTCGCCACGCACACCATCAACGTGCTGCACCTGTTGCTGCCCGCGGGCGAGCGCTGGTTCGTGCACGTCTACAAGCAGGTGCTCCCCTACATCAAGGACGAGCAACTGCGCGCGGACGTGGTCGGCTTCATCGGCCAGGAGGCCATGCACGCCGCCGCGCACGACGAGGTACTGCCCCACCTGAAGCGGCTGGGCCTGGACCCGACCCCGTACACGGCGCAGGTGGACTGGCTCTTCGAGAAGCTGCTCGGCGACCGGACCCTGCCGCCCGGCAGGGCCCGGCACTGGTGGCTCATGGAGCGGGTCGCGCTGATCGCGGCGATCGAGCACTACACGGCCTTCCTCGGCGACTGGGTGCTCAACGCCGAGGAGTTGGACCGGCGGGGCGCCGATCCGGTGATGCTCGACCTGCTGCGCTGGCACGGCGCGGAGGAGGTCGAGCACCGGTCGGTGGCCTTCGACCTGTTCATGCACGTGGACGGCAGCTACCGCCGCCGGGCCCGAACCTGGGCCACCGCCTTCACCGCGCTGGTGTTCCTGTGGCAGCGCGGCGCCCGGTTCTTCATGGAGAACGACCCGGAGCTGCCCGGCGCCAAGGCCTCCCTGGGTCAGTTCGTCCGGGCGGGCCGGCAGGGCACGCTCCCCTCGACGGGCGCGATGCTCAGGTCGATCCCGACCTACCTCTCCCGTACGTACCACCCCTCCCAGGAGGGCTCGACGGCCCAGGCCGTGGCCTACCTGGCCTCCTCGCCCGGCGCGAACGGCGGTGCCGGGGCATGAGCCGCACGTGGAAGGTGGCCGCGCTGGCGGGCGCGGCGCTGTTGACCCGCCGCGCCCTGCGGCGCCGCATCGCCCGCTCCCCCCTGTGGCCCCTCCCGGCGCTGGAGACCCCGGTCTCCGGGTACTCCCCGCGCCGGTGGCTGCGCGCGCCGATCGTCTCCCGCACGGAGCCGGCGGAGGGAGTTCTGCAGCTCGTCCTGGAATCCGCGGACCTCCCGCCCTGGACGCCGGGTGCGCATGTCGACGTACGGCTCCCCTCGGGCCTGGTCCGCCAGTACTCGCTGTGCGGCGACCCTGCGGACACGGGCCGCTACACGATCGCGATCCGCCGGATCGAGGACGGCCGCGGCGGCTCCCTTGAGGCGCACGCCCAGCTGGTGGAGGGCGCGGAACTGGAACTGCGCCCGCCGCGCAACCGCTTCGAGCTGGTCCCCGCTCCCTCGTACGCCTTCGTCGCGGGCGGCATCGGCATCACCCCGATCCTCCCGATGCTCCGCGCGGCCACCGCGGCGGGCGCCGACTGGACCCTGCTCTACGGCGGCCGCACCCGCGCCTCGATGCCGTTCCTCGCCGAACTGGGGGCGTACGGCCCGGGGGTCACGATCGCCCCGGAGGACGAGACGGGCCTCCCGGACCTGACACCCCTCGCCACGACCGGCCCCGCCACCCCGATCTACTGCTGCGGCCCGGACGGACTGATGGCGGCGGTCCAGGCGGCGGCCCCCGCGGACACCCCGGTCCACCTGGAACGCTTCGCCCCGGCCGGCTCGACGGCCCCGGCGCGGCCCTTCACCGTCGAACTCCACCGCTCGGGCCGCACGATCGAGGTCGCGGCGGACGAATCCGCCCTGGCAGCGGTCCGTCGGGTACTCCCCGCCACCCCGTACTCCTGCGAACAGGGCTTCTGCGGCACCTGCCAACACCGTGTCCTCGCAGGCGAGGTGGACCACCGCGACGAACTCCTCACGGACCGGGAACGCGAGGACACCATGCTCCTGTGCGTCTCCCGCGCCACCTCCGACCACCTGGTCCTCGACCTCTGACCTGTGGCGCGCGCCCAGTAGGGTGTCCCGCATGACAACCGGGGTGCGGCGCAGGATGGGTGTCGAGGAGCGGCGGCAGCAGCTGATCGGGGTGGCCCTGGAGCTGTTCAGCAACCGCTCGCCCGACGATGTGTCCATCGATGAGATCGCGGCGGCCGCAGGGATATCGCGGCCGCTCGTCTACCACTACTTTCCGGGCAAGTTGAGCCTGTACGAGGCCGCCCTGCGGCGGGCCGCCGACGAGCTCGCGCAGCGGTTCGTGGAGCCACAGGAAGGACCGCTCGGGGCTCGGCTGCTGCGGGTGATGGGGCGGTTCTTCGCGTTCGTCGACGACCACGGGCCCGGTTTCTCGGCGCTGATGCGCGGGGGGCCCGCCGTCGGGAGCACGCGGACCAACGCCATGATCGACGAGGTCCGGCAGGCCGCGTACGAGGAGATCCTGCGCCACCTCGGGATCGAGGAGCCGCCCGCGCGGCTTGCGCTCGTCGTGCGCTCGTGGGTCTCGCTCGCCGAGTCCACGGCGCTGATCTGGCTGGAGAACCGGGAGATCCCGCGGGCCGAGCTGGAGCTGCAGCTCGTGCACGACTTCGCCGCGCTGGCCGCCGTGAGCGCCGCCTACGACGCCGAGATGGCGGGCATCATGGGGCGGATCCTGGCCGGTGAACCGGCTGACGGGCCCTTCGGCGAGCTGGTCGCACGACTGGTCGGGCTGGTGCCCTCCCCCAGGTGATCATCGTCGCGTGATAATACGCGCGTGATCAATGAAGAGGGGATCCTGTTCCGGCCCGCCGCGGAGAAGGACGCCGGCACGCTGGTGGCGCTGTACGACCAGGCCGCCCGCTGGATGCAGAAGAACGGCATCGACCAGTGGAAGCCCGGCGAGCGGGACACCGCGCACTTCCTGGCGAGGATGCGCGAGGGCGAGGTGTGGCTCGCCGGGGACGCCGACAAGCGGATCATCGGGGCGTACGAGCTGTGGTGGTCCGACGAGGACGCCTGGGGCGTGCAGCCCCCCGTCGCGGGCTACGTGCACCGGCTGATGGTGCAGCGCGCGACCGCGCCCGCCGGGGCCGGGCGGCGGATGCTCGAACACGCCGAGCGGCGGATCGCCAGGTCCGGACTTGCGCGGGCGCGGCTCGACTGCGTCTCCACCAACCCCCGGCTGCTCGCGTACTACCAGGGTGCGGGCTACCGGGTGGTCGGGGAGTTCCCCCACAAGGAGGGGAAGGACGGCCGGGTGTACGGGGTGGTCCTGCTGGAGAAGCGGCTCGATCAGCTCACCGTCGTGTGAGGTTCCGGGTGAAGACGGCGACCGTGCGGGCCGGGGCGGTGAACTCCCCCGTCCGTGCGTCGTACGTCGACTGCCTGACCGTGGCGTCGGAGCCCGCCTCCTGCACCGGGTGCAGCGCGTAGGCGGTGCCCGCGAGGGCCGGGATGCGCTGGGCCTGCGCGGTGGGGGTGGCGTTGAAGACCACCACCAGGTCGCCCAGGGCCATGGTGATCACACCCGGGGTCTCGTCCGTGCCGGAGAGGGGGAAGGCCAGCCCCTTCTGGACCGCCTCGGCCGAGGCGAGGGAGAACGCCGGTTCCGTCGTACGGATCCTCAGCAGGTCGCGGTAGGCCGCCGAGGCGCCTTCGATGTCGGCGCAGTTCGGGACCGGTCCGGTCAGCAGCGGCTTGGCGTACGGCCACTTCGAGCGGTTGTCGGCGGCCTGCGGCAGGCCGCGGCCGAAGCCGTTGCCGTCGCGGCAGTCCCAGTGGATCGCGTTGAACCAGTCGCCGCTGTCGTAGGAGTTGCGGTCCAGGGACTTCGAGCGGAGCAGGTCCGTGCCCGCCTGGGACAGGGCCGGGCCCTGGGAGAGCGCGGCCACGGACATCGCGAGGACCTGCATCCGGGCCCGGTCGGCGGTGGAGGTGCCCTGGGGCAGCTTGTACGTCAGGGCGTCGGCCAGCGATTCGTTGTCGTGGGCGTCCACGTAGGCCAGTGCGTCGCCGGGCGCCGCCGCGTAGCCGGCCGGGGCACCGTTGTAGTCCACCTGCGAGCCCTTGGTGCGGCGGCCCGAGGTGTCCGTGAAGGCGTACGAGGCGAGGTGGCCGCTCAGCCCGACCTTGATCAGGTCCTGGGAGTGCAGCAGCCGGGCCCGCTGCTCGGCCGGGGTGCCGTTCGCCGGGGAGCCGTTCGGCGCGGTGAACAGCCCCGACGCGAAGCCCTGGACGCGCGGGTCCTCGTCGAAGGGGCCGCCGCCGCGGACGGCGTCGCGCGAACGGTCCGCGAAGGTGGCGATGCCGGTGCCGGCCATGTTCTTCTGCGTGGCCTGCACGAAGCGGGCGTCGTCCGCGACCTCGCCGAAGTTCCAGCCTTCTCCGTAGAGGATGATCCGCTTGCCGTCCACGCCGTCCTTCTCGACGGTCAGGGCGTCCAGAGCGGCGCGCACGGCCAGGATGTTGGCCTTCGGGTGGTGGCCCATCAGGTCGAAGCGGAAGCCGTCGACCTTGTACTGCTTGGCCCAGGTGACGATCGAGTCCACGACGAGGCGGCCCATCATGGCGTTCTCGGTGGCGGTGTTGGCGCAGCAGGTGGACGTGGCGACCGCCCCGTCCGGCAGCAGGCGCTGGTAGTAGCCGGGCACGATCCGGTCGAGGACCGACGCGTCCGATTGCCCGGCCGCGGCGGTGTGGTTGTAGACCACGTCCATGACCGTGCGCAGCCCGGCCCCGTTCAGCGACTGGACCATCCTGCGGAACTCGACCGTACGGGCGGTGCCGTTCGGGTCACTGGCGTACGAGCCCTCCGGCACGGTGTAGTGCAGCGGGTCGTAGCCCCAGTTGTAGGCGTCCTTCGCGGCCGCGGCGGCCACGCAGGCCTGCTGCTGCTCGGAGTCGGGGGCGTACACCTTCAGGTCGCAGGCGGGCTCGGTGCGCTCCGAGGCCTTCTCCGGGATGGTGGCGATGTCGAAGGCCGGCAGCAGGTGGACGTACGAGGTGCCGGCGGCGGCCAGGGCGCGCAGGTGCTGCATGCCCGCCGAACCGGTGTCGGTGAAGGCCAGGTACTGGCCGGGGTGCTTGCTGGTGCGGTCCGCGACGGAGAAGTCGCGGATGTGGAGCTCCTGGATCTGCGCCGAGGTGAAGGGCACCGGCGCCGGCTTGCGCAGCTCGCGCCAGCCGGGCGGGGCGAGCTTCGGGTCGGCGAGGTCGACGGCCAGGCTGGAGGCGGAATCGGTGGTCAGGGCCGTGGAGTACGGGTCGGTGACCAGGTTGCGGACGATCTGCCCGGCGCCGGGGGCCCAGACGGTGACGGCGTAACGGTACGGCTTGCCGGCCCAGCCGCGCTCGCCGCGCACCGACCAGACGCCGGTGGTGTCGTCGCGGTGCATGGGAAGGGTACGGCCGTCCAGTTCGAGGGCGACCTGCTGCGCCGTCGGGGCCCAGACCGACAGGGTGGGGCGGCCGTCCTTGAAGACCGGGCCGAGGGCGGTGGCCTTCGCGGCGTTCGCGTAGAGGTCGTCGAGGACGCCTGCGAGCTGGACTCCGGTGGCGGCCAGGACGGCGCCGTTCGCAGCGCGGGCGCTGGCGACGAGCTGGCCGCGCAGGGCGCCTTGGACCCGGTCCCGGTCGCGCGGGTCGACGGTGTAGGCGGCGTAGGAGGCCAGGTGCGGGAACGTCTGCTTCTGGGCGTCGGTCAGCCGGCCTGCGGACAGGCGCAGCCACTGCGCGCGGTCGGTGCCGGTCAGGGCGGCGTTCTCGGCCTTGACCGCGCCGTCCGGGGAGGCGAGGAGCTGGACGGAGGCAGCGGCGGCGGGCGCGTTCCAGGCGAGGGTGTCGCGGTCGATCCAGACGGCCTGGGCCTTGGTGAGGTCGAGGGCGGCGGCCGAGCCGGCGGGCTGCGGGAGCAGGTAAGGGGCCCGGCCGGCCAGCATCCACACCTCGTGGCCGGTGGCCTTGAGGTCCAGGGACTGGTCGGAGGGGAGGTCCTTCTCGTCGCCCTTGTGGAGGATGTAGCTCAGGCTGGTGGCCCCGGCGGCGAGCGAAACCTCGTACACCGCCCCGTAGGAGTCGGTGCGGACGGGCTGGAGCGGCTTGTTCCAGTCGGTGGGGCTCGCGGCGCCGGTCCAGACGTGCAGGCCCCAGCCGTCGTAGGCGCCGTCGGGGCGCTGGTAGTGCAGGACGGCCTTGGCGGGGTCCTGCGGCGGGTAGCCGGGGCGGTCGGTGCGGGCCGCCTCCTGGCCCTGCTCCAGCCAGATCTCGCCGGTCTTGGTCACGTCGATGGTGCGGTCGGCGGCGACGTCCTTGGTGCCGTCCTTGTCGATGACGAGGTAACCGACGGAGGAGGCGCCGGGCTTGAGGCGTACGTAGGCGAAGGCGCCGTACGCGTCGCGGCCGGTGAAGCCGTGGCCGGCGGGCCAGGGCGTGGCTTCGCCGTCGGCGAGGTCACCCCAGGCGTAGAGCCGCCAGTTCGTGTAGTCGCCGTCGGGACGGTGGTAGTGCACGACGGCGTAGTCGCGCTGGGTGGCGGTGGGGACCTCGACGGGCGGGGCCTGGCCGGCGGTGGACGCGGCGAGGGCGCTCGCGGTGTGCCCGGAGGCGTCGACGACGACGGCCTTGTAGCGCAGGGGCGTTCCGGCGGGAGCGGTGACCTGCTGGGTGACCTTGTACGGGGCGTGGTCGGCGGAGCCGAGGACCTGCCACTTCTCCGTGCCGGTCTGCGCGGCGAAGACGACCCGGTTCAGACCGCCGCCGGTGACCTCGGCGGTGAGCTCGACGGTGCCGGTGGCCGCCGCCGGGACCTTGAGGGTGAGGGCGGGCTTGGCCGTGGGGGCGGCGAGGGGGGCGGCGGCCTGGAGGACCACCGAGCCGAGGGCGGGGACGGTGACGGTGAGCTTGCCGGCGGCCGAGGCGCGCAGCAGCGCGGTGCCGCCGTACAGGGTGCGGTACTGGCTGCCGGCCGGGACGTCGAGCTCGACGGTGCGGGGCTCGGCGGCGTTGTTGGCGGCGACGAGGTACTCGGTGCGCGTACGGGTGTCGGTGCGGGCGAAGGCGTAGACGGAGCCGTCGGCGAGACGCTCGCTCTGGACCCCGTCCCGCAGGGCCGGGTGCGCCTTGGTCAGCTTCGAGAGAGCACTGATCTGCTGGTAGAGCGGGTGTCCCGGATCGTAGGCATCGCTCGCATGCGTGCGCACCGTTCCGAGCTGGTCGTCGTCGAGGTAGTCGGCGATCCGCGTGCCGAACAGCGGCTGGCGGGCGTCCTTGTCCCCGCCCGTGCCGGTGAAGCCCTGCTCGTCACCCGAGTACACCACCGGGTTGCCGCGGGAGAAGAACATCAGCTCGTTCGCCAGCCGGTACCGGTCCAGCAGCTCCTGCTCGCCGGCGCCCGGCCGGTCCTGCTTCAGGAAGCTCCCGAAACGGCCCATGTCGTGGTTGCCGAGGAAGGTCACCTGCTCGTAGGCGTTGGCCTTGTCGGTGGTGTACCGGTAGTCGTCGGCGAGCACCCCCGCCAGCCGCCCGGCCGCGGCGCCCTGCGAGGCGTACCCGCGGATCGCGTCCTGCAGCGGGAAGTCGAGGGTGGCGTCGAGGCGGCCGCGCGTCACGTACGGGGAGGTGACCGCGGTGTCCGCGGAGTACACCTCGCCGAACATGAAGAAGTCCTTGCGCCCGTGCCGGGCGGCGTACGCGTCGAGGGCGGTCGCCCACTGCCTCCAGAACCCGGTGTTGACGTGCTTGACCGTATCGATGCGGAAGCCGTCGATCGCGAAGTCCCCGACCCACTTCTCGTAGATCTTCTCCATCCCGCTGACGACCTCGGGACGTTCGGTCCACAGGTCGTCGAGACCGAAGAAGTCACCCTGCTCGGAGGACTCCCCGGCAAAGGTGGAGTCGCCCCGGTTGTGGTACATCGTCGGGTCGTTGAGCCACGCGGGGGCCTTCAGGTTCTTCTTCGCATCGGGCACGAAGGGCGTCCGCGGGAAGGACTCACTGTCCGTCTTGGGGAACTTCCCCTTCCCCTCCGCATAGTCGGCGTCGTCGAAGGGCACCCCGTCCTTGGTCAGATAGGGAAAGGCCCCCTTGGACAGGTAGGAGTACGACTTCTCGCGGTAGTCGACGACATCGGCGGTGTGGTTGGTGATGACGTCGAAGAAGACCTTCATCCCCTTCTTGTGAGCCTTGTCGATCAGCCGCTCCAGATCGGCGTTCGTCCCGAAGTGCGGGTCCACCTGCGTGAAGTCGGTGATCCAGTAGCCGTGGTAGCCGGCCGACACGTCCTCGCCCTTGCCCTGCACCGGCTGGTTCTTGAAGATCGGCGCCATCCAGATGGCGGTCGTGCCGAGCCCCTTGATGTAGTCGAGCCGGTCCGTCAGCCCCTTGAGGTCACCGCCCTGGTAGAAGCCCTTGTCCGTCGGGTCCAGCCCGGTCTCCAGCCGGGTGCCGGTCAGGCCGCCCCGGTCGTTGCGCGAATCGCCGTTCGCGAACCGGTCCGGGAGGACGAAGTAGAACTGCTCCCGGGTCAGGTCGTGCCGCGCGGGCTCGGCGGCCAGTTTCGCGTCCGACGGCGGGGCCGGCGCCTGGGCAGCGGCCGCGGCGGGCAAGGTGGGCAGGAGCGCCGCGGCCAGGGCGGCGGCGAGGACTCCTGCGGCGGGGCGCATCAAGGGGGTTCTCCTTGGTTACGTACAGGGCACGGGATGAGGGCCGCCCGGCGGTGGCAGGGTTCTGGGGTGCCGGGCGGCCCTGGTCTGATGGGGCGGTGGTCAGCTGCGCCAGGTGTCGTTCAGCGCCACCGAGCCGCTCGCCGGGACGGTGGCGGTGCGGTTGGCCCCGCTCTCCCAGGTGGTGTTCCCGGCGGCGTCCTTGCGTACGTACTTGTACGAGAAGGACGTACCGGCCGGCAGGGCCACGTCGAGCTTCCACACCGGGTAGGCCGCCGCGTCGAGCTTCAGGGCGGCGGCGGTGTTCCAGGTGCCCAGGGCCGCCTGGTCGCCGGTGACGTAGATGTTCTGGCCGAGCACGGTGGTGGCATTGACGGCGAAGGACGCCCCGGCCGTCGTCGTCGCAGGCGTACCGCTGCCGCTGCACGTAAGGGCGTTGACGTGCAGGGCGAGGGCCGTACCGGCCCCGAGGGTGGCGGTGAACTGCCCGGAGGAGCCCACCGTCACACTGCGTCCGCTCTGCACGTCGCAGTAGGCGCCCGCCGGCAGGGAGGTCTGGAAGGTGCGGGTCAGGGCCGAGCCCTCGTGGTTGATCGCCACGTACGCCTTGGCTCCGCGCCCGAAGGCGATCTGATCGCCGCCGTTGTCCCACCAGTCGGTGACGGCCTGGCCGCGGGCCGCGTTGCGGAAGGCGACCATGGAGGAGATCTCCCGCCAGGCGTGCTGGCACTTCCAGCCACCGGTGTAGCAGGCGCTCACCGCGCCGCCGTTCGGCGGACCGGCGTCCTTGTCGCTCCACTCGTATCCGGAGTGCACGTCCGGGGACCCGTACGGCCAGGCCAGCATGAACACGCTGGCCAGGGTGTAGGCGGAGCCGTCCTTGTAGGTGAGGGTGTCGCCGACGCGCTCGGTGTCGTGGTTGTCGACGAAGACGGCGGACTGGCCGGAGGGCATGTACCCCCAGCCCTCCCCGAAGTTCTTCAGGTAGGCGAGGTTCTCGTTCTGGAAGACCCGCTTCAGGTCGCGGGCGTAGCGGAACTCCTGCACGTCGCCGTTGCCGAGGTACTCGGTGGGCTGCACCGCCTCGCCGGCGCCGTGGATGACCTCTTGCTTCCAGTAGGCGGACGGGGTGGTCAGCCGGGACTTGATGTTGGCGAGGTCGGCGGCCGGCATGTGCTTGGCGGCGTCGATCCGGAAGCCGTCCACGCCCAGCGACAGCAGGTCGTTCAGGTACCCCGCGATCCGCCCGCGCACGTACTCCTCACCGGTGTCCAGGTCCGCCAGCTGCACGAGCTCGCAGTTCTGGACGTTGGCCCGGTCCTGGTAGGTGGAGATCGTGGCCCGGCAGTCATCCATGTCGGACCCGGAGTAGATCCCCGGGTAGCCGTACTTCGTGTACGAAGACCCGCCCGTCCCGACGCCGTCGCCGGCCGCCATGTGGTTGATCACGGAGTCGGCGACGACCTTCACCCCGGCGGCGTGACAGGTGTCGACCATGGCCTTGAAGGCGGCCCGGTCCCCGAGCCGCCCGGCGATCTTGTAGCTGACGGGCTGGTACGAGGTCCACCACTGGGACCCCTGGACGTGCTCCTGCGGCGGCGACACCTGCACGTACCCGTACCCGGCGGGCCCCAGCGAATCGGTGCAGGCCTTCGCGACGGAGTCGAACCGCCACTCGAACAGGACGGCGGTAACGTCCTTGTCGCCGGGGGTCGCGGCGGCCGCGTGGGGGCCGGTCGCCGTGACGCTCGCGGCGGCAAGGGCAGTGGAGGCCAGCAGGGCTCTGGCCAGTCTTGCGGTGGGGCGCATGCGGGGGTCCTCCTGGCGGAAGAGGCGGGGATTGCAGCGACCGTAGGGGCCCACCGAAGCGCCTGCAAGACCTTGCGCAAGAGATTGCACAATTGTTTCCGGGGCGTGTCCTCCAGGCCAGCGGGGGCTGCTACGCGGAAGGGGGCGGGGGAGGCAGGCGGGGCGGAGGCTTCGGTGGCGGGGTCCCGCGGGCGGGAGCGAAAGGCGGGGCGGAGGCTTCGCGGACGGGGTTCCCGCGGGCAGGAGCGAAAGGCGGGGCGGAGGCTTCGGGGGCCGGGATGCCGCGGGCGGGAGCGAAAGGCGGGGCGGAAGCTTCGGGGGCCGGGATGCCCGCACCCGGCATCAGGGGAGGTCCGGGGGGCGTCCCGTCAGTCCACTGTCCTTCCGTGTCGGTCCGGCCCGTCAAGGGCGCTCCTCCTCGTTCCTCGTCGTCGCGTCGCTTCGCGATGGC